>NZ_JADFUD010000019.1:0-136632 GCF_054820065.1 Bradyrhizobium sp. UFLA06-06 | reverse complement strand
AGTTCGTCGGCAGCGTCAGATGTGTATAAGAGACAGCAACAGATGCGCCAGATTGTTCGGCGCGTTGCGCGGCACCAGCGCGTCGAGGTTATAGCCGCCCACGCGACGCTGCACCTTGGGGAATTTGTCCGCGATTTCGAGCGCCTCGCGCTCGCCGAGATCGAGCATGTCGCGAAACAGCTTCAGTCCGCTGTCGGACGAATTGACCCGCGTCAGGTCGCGCGGCACCTCGCCGAAATGCAGCAGCGTGCCGTCGGCCAGCGCGGCGTCCATCGACAGCGTGTTGTCGCGCATGGTGCCATAGCGCAGCGAGCGGCCGCCGCAGGAATTGTTGCCGGCCATGCCGCCGATCGTGGCGCGCGAGGCGGTCGAGACGTCGACCGGAAACCACAGCCCGTGCTTCCTGAGTTGCCGGTTGAGATCGTCGAGCACGATGCCGGGCTCGACCACGCAGGTCCGATTCTCGACGTCGAGCGAGAGGATCCGGTTCAGGTGCTTGGACAGGTCGACGACGATGCCGTCATTGACGGTCTGGCCGCATTGCGAGGTGCCACCGCCGCGCGGGGTGACGATCCGCCCGGCGTCGCGAATGATCGCCAGCGCCCGCAGCGCCTCGTCGACGGTTCGCGGCACCACCACGCCGGCCGGCATGATCTGGTAGAACGAGGCGTCGGTCGCGTAGCGGCCGCGGTTGAAGGCGTCGAAAAACACGTCGCCGGTCAGTTCGGACCGCAGGCGCTGTTCGAGCGAGGAGGCGTTCTTCATCCCAGATCCGATGTGATCCATGACGCGACCGTGGCTGCTCATGGATTATGCATTCTCTCGACGTGAGAATTACATTATGAATTCATAATGGGCAAGGATAGCTGCCCTCCAGCCATCCTTGTGCCGACCCCTTTAATCGTTCTGGGGCGTCGTCTCCAGGCCGCCGTCCGGCCCCTCCGCGAGGTGATCGATGGCGGCGGCCCGCTTGTTGCGCAGGTGCTGGAACAGGATGTCGCTGAGGTCGCTTGCCGCGCGCCGGCGTAGCGCATCGAGGATTGCCTCGTGCTCGCGCATCGCCTCGGCCCAGCGCTGCCGCTTGCGGGCGAAATTGGCGGAATAGCGGACACGGCGGATGCGGCCGGCGAAGTTGGCGTAGGTGGCCTTCAGGGTCTCGTTGCGCGCGGCCGCAACGATGCTCTCGTGGATTTGCTGGTTGGTCTGGAAATAGCCGTGCATATCGCGGTGCAGATAATGGCCGTACATCTCGTAGTGCAGCCGCTCGATCGCGACGATTTCCTCGTCGGTGATGATCTCGCAGGCCAGCCGTCCGGCGAGGCTCTCGAGCCCGGCCATGACGTCGAACAATTCCTCGAGGTCGCGTGGGCTGAGCCGGCGCACCCGCGCGCCGCGGTTGGGCAAGAGCTCGATCAGGCCTTCGGCGGCCAGCACCTTGAGCGCTTCGCGCAGTGGCGTTCTGGAAATGCCCAGCATCTCGCAGAGCTGCCGCTCTGGAACGCGGGCGCCCTCGGGAATGTTGCCTTCCACCACATAGTCGCGGAGCCGCAGCAGGATCTCGCCGTGAAGCGAGGCCTCCTGGCGGTCGCCGCCATTGCCGGCGGCGGGCGGGGTGATTGGAACCCCGGCTTCGGGAATCGCGGATTTCATATTCTGAACAATAATTTGCCGGCGCGGTCGCGTCGATGCTCTCAATCGAATACCAAAATTGGATTGAAAAGACAAAAAATGAATGCAAAATAGCTCACCGAGGAGCCGAAATCCGGCGATTGGGAGGTTCTCATGCATCAAGGGCGCCATTTTCTGCAGATTCCGGGACCGAGCCCGGTCCCGGATCGCATTCTTCGCGCGATGGACATGCCGGTCATCGACCACCGCAGCGCCGAATTCGCTGCGCTCGGCCGGGCCGTGCTCGAAGGCAGCCAGAAGGTGTTTCAGACCAGGGGGCCGGTGGTGATCTTCCCGTCGTCCGGGACTGGCGCCTGGGAGGCCGCGATCGTCAACACGCTGTCGCCGGGCGACAAGGTCCTGATGGTCGAGACCGGCCACTTCGCCACCCTGTGGCGGCAGATGGCCGGCCGCTTCGGCATCGAGGTGGATTTCATGCCCGGCGACTGGCGCCGCGGCGCCGACCCCGCCCAGATCGAGGCAAGGCTTGCCGCCGACACGGCGCACAGCATCAAGGCGGTGATGGTCGTCCACAACGAGACCTCGACCGGCGCGACCAGCCGGATCGCGGACATCCGGGCTGCGATCGACCGCACCTCGCATCCGGCGCTCCTGATGGTCGACACCATTTCCTCGCTGGGCTCGGTCGATTACCGGCACGACGAGTGGAAGGTCGATGTCAGCGTCAGCTGTTCGCAGAAGGGCTTCATGCTGCCGCCCGGTCTCGGCTTCAACGCTATCTCTGACAAGGCCCGCGCCGCGTCGCGCACCAACAAGATGCCGCGCTCCTATTTCGACTGGGAGGAAATGCTGAAGCCGAACGCGAACGGCTTCTTCCCCTATACGCCCGCGACGAACCTGCTCTACGGGCTGCGCGAGGCCATCGCGATGCTGCTGGAGGAGGGGCTCGACAACGTGTTCGCCCGCCATCAGCGGCTGGCCGCCGCCACGCGCGCCGCCGTCAATCAGTGGGGGCTCGAGGTGCTGTGCCAGGAGCCCTCGGAATTCTCGCCGGTGCTGACCGCGGTGATGATGCCGCCCGGCCATGATGCCGATCAGTTCCGCAAGGTCGTGCTCGACAATTTCAACATGTCGCTCGGTGCCGGCCTGTCGAAGGTGGCGGGCAAGGTGTTCCGCATCGGTCATCTCGGCGAGTGCAACGAGCTGACGCTGCTTGGCGCGCTGACCGGCGTCGAGATGGGGCTTTCGGTCGCCGGCGTCCCGCATCGCCCGGGCGGTGTCGAGGCCGCGATGCGGCTTATCGAGCAGCGCGACCAGCGTAACGCGTCGTCGCATCTGAAGGTGGTCAGCACTTAAAGCGTTTTCGAGCGAAGTGGACGCCGGTTCGCGTGAAGAAAACGCGTCAACAAAAATCTAGAGCTTCGGTTCTGAACTAATCAGAGCCGTAGCTCTAGCAGCCACGGCATCCGCAGCGCAACGAATTCAGAACAATCGCGGATCGGGGGAGGGGATGATATGAGGCTTCGGTTCAAGGCCACCCATGTCGTGTTGGCCATGCTCTGCGTGATGTACTTCATCACCTATGTGGACCGGGTGAACATCGGCACCGCGGCCGGCGAGATCCAGAAGGAGCTCGGCCTGTCCAACACCGAGCTCGGTCTGGTGTTCTCGGCCTTCGCCTATCCGTACCTGCTGTTCCAGGTGATCGGCGGCTGGGTCGGCGATCGCTTCGGGCCGCGCCAGACCTTGTTCTGGTGCGGCATGATCTGGGCCGCCGCGACCATCATGACCGGCTTTGTCCATGGTCTTGCCGCGCTGTTCGTCGCGCGTTTCGCGCTGGGGTTCGGCGAAGGCGCGACGTTTCCGACCGCGACGCGCGCGATGCAGTACTGGACGCCGGCGAACCGCCGCGGCTTCGCGCAAGGCCTGACGCATTCATTCGCGCGGCTCGGCAATGCCATCACCCCGCCGGTGGTCGCGCTCCTGATCCTCTGGCTGACCTGGCGCGGCGCGTTCGTCGTGCTCGGCGTTGTCAGCCTGATCTGGGGCGTCGCGTGGGTCTGGTACTTCCGCAACGAGCCGAGGGACCATGGCTCGATCACCGCGGCCGAGCTTGCGACATTGCCGCCGCGTCCGCAGGGCGAGCGGCCGAAGGTGCCGTGGGGACCGCTGCTGCAGCGGATGTGGCCGGTTACGCTGACCTACTTCTGCTACGGTTGGTGCCTGTGGCTCTATCTCAACTGGCTGCCGCTGTTCTTCAAGAACAACTACAGCCTCGATCTGAAGAATTCGGCGCTGTTCGCATCCGGCGTGTTCTTTGCCGGCGTGATCGGCGACAGCATCGGCGGCGTTATCTCCGACCGCATCCTTGAGCGCACCGGCAATGTGCGGCTGGCGCGACTCAGCGTGACGGTCGTGGGCTTCGCCGGCGCACTGCTGTCGCTGATGCCGATCCTGTTCGTTCACGACATCACGGTGGTGGCGCTCTGCCTGTCGGCCGGCTTCTTCTGTGCCGAGCTCGTGATCGGGCCGATGTGGTCGATCCCGATGGACATTGCGGCGAAATATTCCGGCACCGCCGCGGGGATCATGAACACCGGCTCGGCTTTCGCGGCTATCGTCTCGCCGCTGGTCGCCGGCTTCGTCATCGACGCCACCGGAAACTGGTACCTGCCGTTCCTGATGTCGATGGGCCTTCTGCTGGTCGGCGGCTTCTCGGCGTTCCTGATGCACCCCGAGCGGCCGTTCGAGGAGACCGGCGAACTGGTGGCGCCGGGCAAGGTGGTGGCCGCTGAATAGCAACGAGGCTGAATGGCGGCCGCAACGGAAGTAGGCTCCCTCGCCCCGTTCTTACGGGGAGAGGGTTGGGGTGAGGGGCTATCTCCGCAGATGCGGTGATAGTTGCGCTTGCGGAGGCTCCCCCTCACCCGGAACGCATCTTGCGATGCGTCATGGCCGAAGCTCTGCTTCGGCGTTCTTGAGAACGGCCGCCGAAGGCGGCCTATGCCTCTCCCCGCACGCGGGGCGAGGTGAAGCAGAGCCAGTTGCTTGGCGTGAGCTCACGCGGCCCCGGCGGAGCGCCGTCAGATATGCATGACGGACCCCCGCCGGGCCTAGGACAAACCCGGCGAATAGTGATATGCGAGCGGCTCACCACGACCAAGACGAGACCGGGAAAGACGCTCATGACCGTGCATACTGGAAGGCATTTTCTGCAGATTCCGGGACCGACCAACGTGCCGGACCGGGTGCTGCGGGCCATGGATATGCCGACCATGGACCATCGCGGTCCCGAGTTTGCCGAGATCGGTTTTGCCGTGCTTTCTGCGATGCAGCGTGTGTTCCGCACCAAGCAGCCCGTGATCATCTACCCGTCGTCGGGGACCGGCGCCTGGGAGGCCGCGATCGTCAACACGCTGCAGCCCGGCGACAAGGTTCTGATGTGCGAGACCGGCCAGTTCGCCGTGCTGTGGCATGGCATTGCCGACAAGTTCAAGCTCGACGTCGATTTCATCGCGGGCGACTGGCGCCACGGCGCCGACCTCGAGCAGATCGAGGCCAGGCTGTCCGCCGACAAGGCGCATAAGATCAAGGCGGTCTGCGTCGTCCATAACGAGACCTCGACCGCCTGCGTCACCTATCCGCGCGACGTCCGCAAGATCCTCGACACGCTGAAGCATCCGGCGCTCTTGATGGTCGACACCATCTCCGGCCTCGGCTCGCTGGAATATGAGCATGATGCATGGGGCATCGATGTCTCCATCGCCGGCTCCCAGAAGGGGCTGATGCTGCCGCCCGGCCTCGGCTTCAACGCCGTGTCGGAGAAGGCGCTCGCCGTGGCCAAGGCCAATCCGGGCATGCGCTCCTATTGGGACTGGCAGGAAGTCATCAACATCAACAAGGCCGGCACCTGGCCGTATACGCCGGCGACCAACCTCCTGTTCGGCCTGCGCGAGGCCGTGAAGATGCTGGAGGAAGAGGGGCTCGAGAACGTCTTCGCCCGCCACAAGCGCCACAGCGAGGCGACACGTGCCGCGATCAAGGTCTGGGGCCTCGAGACGCAGTGCCAGGAGCAGGGCGCGCACTCGCCGGCGCTGACCGCGGTGCGGGTGCCTGACGGTCACGACGCCGATCATTTCCGCAAGGTCGTGCTGGAGAATTTCGACATGTCGCTCGGCACCGGCCTCAACAAGGTCAAGGGCAAGGTGTTCCGGATCGGCCACATCGGGCACTTCAACGACCTGATGCTGATGGGCACGCTGTCCGGCGTCGAGATGGGCCTTGATCTGGCCAAGGTGCCGCATCGCAGCGGCGGCGTGCTGGCGGCGATGGAAGTCCTGAAGGGACGCGAAGCTTCGCAGGCGTCCAAGGCTGTGGCCTAGAAGGCCGTCGCCTGAAATCGAATCGCAAACAACAGAAAGAGCGAGACATGAACGCGCCCGTCACTTCGACCGAAGACCTGATCTACTCCGTCGAGGACGGGATCGCGCGCATCACGTTCAACCGGCCGCAGGCGCGCAATGCGCTGACCTTTGCGATGTACGAGCAGATGGCGGCGATCTGCGAGAACATCAATCAGGATCACTCCATCAAGGCGCTGATCATGACCGGTGCCGGTGACAAGGCGTTCGCCTCGGGCACCGACATCTCGCAGTTCCGCGCGTTCAAGACGGCGCAGGATGCGCTCGACTATGAGGCGCGGATCGATCGCGTGCTCGGTACGCTCGAGCAGTGCCGCGTGCCCGTGATCGCGGCGATCGCCGGCGCTTGCACCGGCGGCGGCGCCGGCATCGCCGCCTGCTGCGATATTCGGATCGGCACCGAGGCGACGCGGATCGGCTTCCCGATCGCGCGCACGCTCGGCAACTGCCTGTCGATGTCCAACATCTCGCGGCTGGTGTCGCTGATCGGTCCGGCGCGGACCAAGGATCTGATCTTCAAGGCGCGCCTTGTCGAGGCGCCCGAAGCGCTGGCGCTCGGGCTGTTGAACGAAGTCGTCCCCGATGTGGAAACGTTGCAGCGCCGCGCCACCGAGACGGCGAAGCTCGTCGCCGGCCACGCGCCGATCACGCTCGAAGTGACCAAGGAAGCGGTGCGCCGCATCCGCCGCACACTGTCGCGCGAGGAGGGCGAGGACCTGATCCTGCGCGCCTATATGAGCGAGGATTTCCGCGAGGGCATGGACGCCTTCCTCAACAAGCGCGCGCCCAACTTCAAAGGCAAGTAACGGCTGCGCTCAATCACTGAGTTGCCCGACGGGTCAAGCCCTCAAAGCAGAAATATTTCGCTTTATCCGAAGGCCAACTCAGTGCTATGGAAATAGCCGTTCTCGCCCGATCGAGGGGCGCTTCGCGGTCGTCACGAACGTGGGTCGAGATGCGGTGGACGCCGATTGCGCAACTGACGAGTGCGCATGACGCGGACGGCGAAATCGTGCAGACCTGACGCCCTAGCGGCAGGTGTCCTCTCGCAAAACGCGCAAGCGTTTTTGCGAAAGCGGTGACAAAAAAGCCCAGTCTCACCGGGGCGAGCACGTATAAGCCGAAAACCATCGCGCAGGGAAAGCCGGGTTGTATCCGGTTACACCTGTGGTCCTACCCCCGAGCTTTCTACCTTTTGCTCGGGGCCCATGGGTGCGATCGGCACCCGGCTTTCCCTGCGCCCTCTGTTCGAAGAGGGCGGAACGAAGAGCAAAGCTCGGACAGATCATGTCGCGAGAATGCGGATGTGTGACTCGCAAATCGCCCCACAAATTACAGATTAGGTGTCGTCCCGGGCAAGCCAACGGGTCGGCGCAAAGCGCCGCCCGATGACAGGCTCCGCGCGACCCGGGACCCATAACCACCGAAGGTCATTGTCGGACAACGCTGGAGCCACAGCTCGCGTCAACAACGACCAACGTCTGTGGTAATGGGGCCCTGCTTTCGCAGGGACGACAGTGAACAAGCTGTTTGAAAGTTGAATCAAAACTCACCCCGTCATCCCCGCGCAAAGGCTTTGCCTTTGTCGCTGGAGGTGCGAGCGGAGCGAGCCTCGAAGGATGCACGGCCCGGCTGGTGGCCGTCGATCCTTCGAGACGCGCGTTCCGCGCTCCTCAGGATGACGGGACTGTTGCAAAGCGGTTATGCTAAGCGAAGCGACGCACCCACCTCATTCCAAAGTCATAGGCCATGCGGCAGTTCGCGGCTTGAACTCACCTTCATTCTCGGCACAATGACGCGAGCCCGCCACCTCGCAGGTTTTGCCAAGCCGAACAAAGAGATAGGGAAGAAACACGTGGGACAGATTGTTAAAACCACGGCTGCAATCGCGGCCCTGCTGCTGAGCACGCCGGCCTTTGCCGGCTGGGAGCCGAGCAAGCCGGTCGAAATCGTGGTCGCGGCCGGTGCCGGCGGCGCGTCAGACCAGATGGCGCGCATGATGCAGGCGGCGATCCAGAAGAACAATCTGATGAAGCAGCCGATGGTGGTGTCGCTGAAGGGCGGCGCGTCGGGTGCGGAAGCGCTGATGTACATGAAGTCCAGCGAGGGCGATCCCAACAAGGTGCTGATCGCCTATTCGCTGATCTATATGCTGCCGCTGTCGGCCAAGATTCCGTTCAACTGGCGCGACCTCACCCCGGTGTCGGTGATCGCGCTCGACCAGTTCGTGTTGTGGGACAACGCCTCCGGTCCGAAGACCGTGAAGGAGTTCATCGATGCCGCGAAAGCGGCGAGTGCGCCGTTCAAGATGGGCGGCACCGGCTCCAAGCGCGAGGATCACGTGTTGACCGTGTTCATGGAGCAGAAGACCGGCGCAAAATTTTCCTACCTGCCGTACAAGTCCGGCGGCGAGGCCGCGACCCAGCTGGTCGGCGGCCACACCGAGTCCAACGTCAACAATCCGAGCGAGAACCTCGAAGTCTGGCGCGCCGGACAGGTTCGCGCGCTCTGCGTGTTCGACAAGGAGCGCATCTCCTACAAGACCAAGGTCACCGACACGCAATCCTGGAACGACATCCCGACCTGCAAGGAGGAGGGGCTCGACGTGCAGTATCTGATGCTGCGCGCGATGTTCCTGCCGGGCAAGGTCACGCAGGAACAGCAGGCGTTCTATGTCGACCTGTTCCAGAAGGTGACGCAGACGGCTGAATACAAGGACTACATGGAGAAGCAGGCGCTGAAGCCGATCTTCCTCACCGGCAAGGACATGGTCGAGTTCCTCGAGGATGACGACAAGCAGAATGCGTCGCTGATGAACACGGCAGGGTTCGTCGCAAAATAGCGGTCGCGGTCCGGAATTGCCTTGCAAGCGGCAGCGGCGCAGTGATTACTGCGCTGCAGTATGGCCGAACGTCCGGCGAGCCCGATTGGGCTCGGTCACCCCTCCGGCGCCGTTGCGGGACCGTGAGGAGCGATCATGACCAAAGCCGTGTTGGGGATCATCGGTGGATCCGGCATCTACGATCTGCCGGGCCTGGAAAATGTCCGCGAGGAGGCGATCACAAGCCCCTGGGGCGAGCCGTCGGCGCCGCTCCGACGCGGCGAGATGGCGGGACTCCCGATCGTGTTCCTGCCGCGCCACGGCCATGGACACGCGCTGTCGCCGTCCGACATCAACTATCGCGCCAATATCGATGCGCTGAAGCGGGCGGGGGTCACCGACCTCGTCGCGCTGTCCGCATGCGGCTCGTTCAAGGAAGAGCTGCCGCCGGGCACTTTTGTATTGGTCGACCAGTTCGTCGATCGCACCCACAAGCGCGAGAGCTCGTTCTTCGGCAAGGGCTGCGTCGCGCATGTCTCGATGGCGCATCCGGTGTCGCCGTTGCTGGCGAGGCATCTCGCCGCCGCGGCCGAGGCCGAAGACATCGCCTTCGCCCGCGGCGGCACCTACCTCTGCATGGAGGGGCCGCAGTTCTCCTCGCTCGCCGAAAGCCTGACCTACAAGGCGCAGGGCTATTCGGTGATCGGCATGACCAACATGCCGGAAGCCAAACTCGCCCGCGAGGCCGAGATCTGCTACGCCAGCGTGGCGATGGTCACCGATTTCGATTGCTGGCATCCGGCGCATGATGCCGTGACGGTGCAGGATATCATCCGCGTGCTGAATTCGAACGCCGAGAAGGCAAAGGCGCTGGTCGCGCGTTTGGCGCGGGATTTTCCGCGCGAGCACGAGCCGTGTCCCGTTGGTTCGGATCGGGCACTCGACACCGCGCTGATCACGGCGCCCGCGGCCCGCGATCCGCAGCTGCTGGCCAAGCTCGATGCCGTCGCCGGACGGGTGTTACGGTCGTGAAGAAGTAAACTAGCGAGCGCGCGACGCGAAGGGCGTAGGGCATGAAAGTCGATGGACGACATTTTCGCAGCATCTGGCTCGAGCCCGACGGCTGGTCGGTCGGCGCGATCGATCAGCGCCGGCTGCCGCATGAATTCATCGTCGCCAAACTCACCACCGCGGACGAGGCCGGCGAGGCGATCCGTTCGATGCTGGTCCGCGGCGCGCCGCTGATCGGCGCGACCGCAGCCTATGGCGTGGCGCTTGCGATGCGCGCCGATGCGTCGGATGCGGCGCTCGAGCGCGCCGGCAAGATGCTGCTTGCGACCCGGCCGACCGCGGTCAATCTGAAATGGGCTGTTGACGAGATGCAGCGCGCGCTGGCGCCGCTCGCGGCTTCGGCCCGCGCCGAGGCGGCCTATGCCCGCGCGCGCGAGATCGCCGATGAGGATGTCGAGATCAACCGCGAGATCGGCCGTCACGGGCTCGGCCTGATCGAGACGATCGCCGCGACCAAGAGGCCGGGCGAGGTGGTGAACGTCCTGACGCATTGCAACGCCGGCTGGCTTGCAACCGTGGATTGGGGAACGGCGACATCGCCGATCTACCAGGCGCATGATCGCGGCATTCCGGTCCACGTCTGGGTCGACGAGACGCGTCCGCGCAATCAGGGCGCTTCGCTCACCGCCTGGGAACTCGGTCACCACGGCGTGCCGCACACCGTGATCCCCGACAACACCGGCGGCCATCTGATGCAGCATCGCATGGTCGATCTCGCGATCGTCGGGACCGATCGCGTCGCCGCCAATGGCGACGTCTGCAACAAGATCGGGACCTATCTGAAAGCGCTCGCGGCCCGCGACAACAGCGTGCCGTTCTATGTTGCGCTGCCGTCGCCGACCATCGACTTTAGTATCGATGACGGTGTCAGGCAGATTCCGATCGAGCAGCGCGCGGCTGCCGAGGTGACGCATCTCACCGGGCGGACAGCGGATGGACGAATCGAGACCGTGCGCGTGGTTCCGGACGGCTCGTCGGTTGCCAATTTCGGCTTCGACGTGACGCCGGCGCGGCTTGTGACCGGATTGATCACCGAGCGCGGCGTGCTCAAGCCGGAGCGTGCTGCACTTGCGAGCGCCTTTCCCGAACGTTCCACTGTTTAGCTGAAGGCTGCATTGACGGTGGTTGCATCAGCACGCTATCCCAATCGTTGCCCTCGCAAGCCAGACCGTCTCACCCATGTCCAATACCGAACTTGAGATCGTCGTCGACGATCCGACTGCACCTGAAGATAATTCGCCGGCGGTCGTCAGCACCGGCGTCGTCGACGTCGTCGTGTCGCTGCTGTTGCTTGCGCTCGCCGTGGTGCTCGGCTGGGACAATTGGCGCACCGGCGCGTCGTGGGACTCGACCGGTCCGCAGCCGGGCTATTTTCCGTTCTACCTCTCGGTCATTCTCGGCGGCGCCAGCCTCTATGGCCTCGGCGCGGCCTTTCTTTCGCGCCAGGAGGCTGCCGAGACCTTTGTCACCCGCGCCCAGCTTCGCCGGGTGATGGCGGTGTTCGTGCCGACATTGCTGTTCTGCCTCGCCACCCAATATCTCGGCCTCTATGTCGCGAGCTTTCTCCTGATCGCAGGCTTCATGCGCCTGGTCGGCAAGATCGCGCTGTGGAAGTCGCTGCTGACCGCCTTCGTCTTCACCGCCGCAATGTTCGTGACCTTCGACATCGCATTCGACGTCATCATGCCGAAGGGGCCGCTCGAAGCGGCTCTCGGCCGCTAGCGAACCGAGTCGAACCATGGAAGCTTTCGGTCTCCTGCTGCACGGCTTTGCCGTCCTTTTGACGTGGAAGACGCTGCTGTTGATGATGGTCGGCCTCGTGCTCGGCATCTTCGTCGGCGTGCTGCCCGGGCTTGGCGGCCCCAACGGCGTCGCGATCCTGCTGCCGCTGACCTTCACGATGGATCCGACCTCCGCCATCGTGATGCTGTCGTGCATCTACTGGGGCGCGCTGTTCGGCGGCGCCATCACCTCGATCCTGTTCAATATCCCGGGCGAAGCCTGGTCGGTCGCGACCACCTTCGACGGCTATCCGATGGCGCAGCAGGGCAGGGCGGCCGAAGCGCTCACCGCGGCGTTCACCTCGTCCTTCGTCGGTTCGCTGGTCGCGGTGCTGCTGATCACCTTCCTGGCGCCGATGATCTCGTCGTTTGCGCTGAGGTTCGGCCCACCGGAATTCTTCGCTGTTTATCTCCTGACCTTCTGTTCCTTCGTCGGCCTCGGCCGCGAAGCCAAGCACAAGACGGTCATCTCGATGTCGCTCGGGCTGCTGCTCGCCGGCGTCGGCATGGATACGGTGTCCGGGCAATTGCGCATGACGTTCGGCTCCGCGGAGCTCTTGCGTGGCATCAACTTCCTCGTCGCTGTCATCGGCCTGTTCGGCATCAGCGAGATCCTGCTCACGATGGAGGAGCGCCTCGCGCTGCGCGGACACGCCGCCGGCATCAGCCTGCGCGTCGTGCTCTCGGTGTGGAAGGACTTGCCGAAATACTGGGTGACGCTGCTGCGCTCGTCGGTGATCGGCTGCTGGCTCGGCATCACGCCGGGCGGCGCGATCGCGGCCTCCTTCATGGGCTACAACCTCGCCAAGCGCTTCGCCAAGGATCAGGAGAGCTTTGGCAAGGGCCGGATCGAGGGCGTGTTCGCGCCGGAGACCGCCGCGCATGCCTCAGGCACCTCGGCGCTGTTGCCGATGCTGGCGCTCGGCATTCCCGGCTCGGGGACTGCTGCGATCCTGCTCGGCGGCCTGATGGTGTGGGGCCTCAACCCGGGGCCGCTGCTGTTCGTCGAGCACAAGGATTTCGTCTGGGGCCTGATTGCCTCGATGTATCTCGGCAATGTCGTCGGCCTGGTGCTGGTGCTGACCACGGTGCCGATCTTCGCCTCGATCCTGCGCGTGCCGTTCGCGGCGGTAGCACCGATGATCGTGGTGTCCTGCGCGATCGGCGCCTACGCGATCCAGAATGCGATGTTCGATATCTGGCTGATGCTGGGCTTCGGTGTCGTCGGCTACGTCTTCAAGAAAATCGGGATCCCGCTCGCGCCGTTCACCCTGGCTTTGGTGCTCGGCAACCGCGCTGAGGACGCGTTCCGTCTGTCGATGATCGGCTCCGGCGGCGACATGAAGGTGTTCTGGTCGAACGGCCTGGTCGGCACCATCACGACGCTGGCGATCGTGCTGCTCTTCTGGCCGGTGATCGACAAGGCGTTCGTCGGGCTCGGACGAATGCTGCGGCCTGCACGGGCGTAATGGCGGTCCGGGATCTGTCGACCTCGAACCGCTGGGGCGTTGGTGGTTTGATACCGTCAGACCACCTTGCGCTGACGGAGTTCGGCGATCTCATCCTTGCCGAAGCCGAATTCGGCCAGCAGCTCTTCGGTCTGCTCGCCGAACTCCGGCGGGCGGGCGGCCATCCTGCTCGGCGTCCGCGACAGCGTCACCGGTTGGCTGACCAGCTGGATCTGCCGGTTCTCGTCATTGGGCACGTGCTGGGCCATGCCGAGATGCTTGACCTGGGCATCCTCGAACATCTGGTCGATCGAGTAGATCGGCCCGCACGGCACGCCGGCGGCGTTCAGCTCCTGCACCCAGGTCTCGGTCGACTTCTTCTCGGTCAGCGCGCCGATCCTCGCATTCAGCGCGTCGCGGTTCTTCGAGCGGGCCGGCGCGGTCGCGTAGTCGGGGTCGGTGATCAGCTCGGGCGCGCCGATCGCCTGCGCGCAACGCTCCCAGATCCGACCTCCTGTCGTGGCGATGTTGATGTAGCCGTCGGAGGTCTTGAACACGCCGGTCGGGATTGAGGTCGGATGGTTGTTGCCGGCCTGTTTGGCCACTTCCTTTTCCATCAGCCAGCGGGCCGCCTGGAAATCCAGCATGAAGATCTGGGCCTGCAGCAGCGAGGTCTGCACCCACTGGCCTTCGCCGGATACGTCGCGTTCCAGCAGCGCAGTGAGGATGCCGATCGCACAGAACAGGCCCGCGGTGAGGTCGGCGACGGGAATGCCGACCCGCATCGGTCCGCCGCCGGGCGCGCCGGTCACCGACATCAGGCCGCCCATGCCCTGGGCGATCTGATCGAAGCCCGGGCGCTTGTGATAGGGGCCGTCCTGGCCGAACCCGGAGATGCTGCCATAGACGATCCGCGGGTTGATCTTGCGGATGCTCTCGTAATCGATGCCCAGCTTGGCCTTGACGTCCGGCCGGAAGTTTTCGACCACGACGTCAGCCTGTTCGGCCAGCCGCTTGAACACCTCGAGCCCCTTGGGGTCCTTGAGGTTCAGCGTCATGGCGCGCTTGTTGCGATGCAGGTTCTGGAAATCGGACCCGCCGCGCGGGCCGCCCGGCTGCTCGCCACCGCCGTCCTCCAGAAGCGCATCGATCTTGACGACATTGGCGCCCCAATCGGCCAGCTGACGCACGCAGGTTGGCCCAGACCGGACCCGGGTCAAATCCAGCACGGTGAAACGGGAAAGGGCTTGGGATGCGCGGGGAAAGGGCATTGAGACACCTCTTGTTGGGCGGGGCCGCCAGGGGGCTTCAGCCCATCTGCCATAGACAATTTGGCAGGCCTTTCCAACTGTTACCCGGATCACAAACAGGGCTGGAAACAACCAGCCATGGTTCCGTGGAGATCGGCTCCTGCCTTTGCTGCGGCCCTGGTCTGGCCCCACACCTCCCCGCCGTCGGCCAACCCTCGACAATCACCGCGCCGGCTGCTAGCCCGTCGCCATGCCGAATGGGTTTTGCCCTTACGGAAGAGGCACTTGGGGCGTATCGGAGCGATGGACCGAAAGCGGGCATGGCGGTGAAAAAAGGTCCATCCCATCTGCTCGGTAACTCGGCATGGAACGCGACTACCTTCGCGGTCGCGGTGCTGCTCAACCTCGCGATCCTGCCGTTCGTGATTTTCCGGCTCGGTCTCGCCGCGTTCGGTGTTGCGGGTCTGGTGACGGCCTGTGTCGCGCCCGCGCTGATGTTCAGCAATGCGCTTGGCCTTTCGACGGCGCGCGAGCTCGCGCAAAGGTTGGAACCGTCCGATCGCGACATGGCGCGGCGATTTTTCGCGACCGCTCTCGCGCTTGCCATCGTCCTTGGCGGCCTGATCGCGGCGTTGCTTGCCTTTGCCGGAGCGCCACTCGCACGACTGGGATTTCACCTCGGCGGCCCGGCCGCCGACGACCTCGGGCTCGCCTTCGCATTGGCCGGCGCCGGTTGGCTGTTCCAATGCCTGTTCGCCGTCTTCCTCTCGCTGTTCACGGCGCGCCAGGACTATCGGCGGATCGCGTCGATCAGCATCACGGGCACGGTGGTGACGACGATGTCGATGCTGCTGTTGATCCCCTACGCGCCGCGTGCCTCCACCTTCCTCGGCTGTCAGGCCTTGGGCTTTGCGACAAATCTCGTGATGGCGTTCGCCTGGTCGCGCCACGCCATCAGCGACTGGCTCGCGAGGCCGGCGCTCGATCGCGGCGCGCTGCGTGCGCTGGTCAAGCTCGGTGGTTGGCAGTTCGCAGCGCAAAGCGGCGCGCTGTTCGCCGGGCAGGCGGACCGCTATCTGCTCGGCGCGCTGCTGCAGCCGCAATTCGTCGGCTTCTACAGCGTCGCGCAACGGCTGGAGGAGGCGGTCTATATCGGTGTGCTGAAGATCGGCGAGATCTTGTTCCCGTTCTTCAGCACCCTGCAGAGGGAGGATGACGATCGCAAGGTCGACCTCCTGCTTCGCTCGTCCTGGATTCTCAATGTGCTTGCCGCGAGCGCGCTGGGCGGCCTGATCCCGGTCGCAGGCGCATTGCTGCATCGATGGACCGGCGCCGAGGTCGCCGCCGAGGCCCAGCTGGTGCTGGTGGTGCTCGCGATCAGCGGAATATTGGGGTCCAGCGCCAATGTGTTTGCGTTCTATCTGCTGTCGCAGGGGCGCTCCAGTTCCAATGCGCTGATCTCGCTCGTGACGGGTATCTTCACGCTGGCGACCAGCGCCGTCGCGTTGCCGTATTTCGGCTGGCAGGCGGCCGGTTGGAGCTCCTGCGTCGGGATGGTCGCCCAGATGGTGATCACCGTGCTGTTGCTGCGGCGAACCTTCCGGCTTTCAGGTATGTGGTCACGGATGTTGCATTTCGTCTTGATCCCGCTCGGCACGGGAGTAGCCATCGCGCTGGCGCTGCGTTCGCAGCTGGACCACGCGTCATTCGACCACGCGCCGTCATGGTGGTATGTGGTGTCGCTCTACGGCGTGTCGGCCGCGGCGATCTTTGTCGCCGCCGTCGCGATGTCGCAGCTCGGTCCCTATCGCGCCGTGTGCTGGCGTGATCTCCGCGTCATCAGCAGTCGCTTCCTGCCCTTCAAGGCCATCTAGACATGTGCGGCATCGCAGGCATTGTCAATCTGCGCGGCGCTCCCGTGGAGCCGGCCGACATCTCGCGGCTCACCAATCTGATCGCGCATCGCGGTCCGTTCGGCGAGGGCACCTGGTTCAATGCCAAGCGAAACGTCGCCTTCGGCCATCGCCGGCTCGCGATCATCGATCCCGGCGAGGGCGGCTATCAGCCGATGGTGTCAGGCGATGGCCGCCATGTGATCGTCTACAATGGCGAGATCTACAACTTCCTCGAATTGCGCCGCGAGCTCGAGGCAAAGGGCGCGGTTTTCCGCAGCCAGTCCGATACCGAAGTGATTCTTGCCGCCTGGCAGGCGTGGGGCGAGGACATGCTGCTGCGCTTCAACGGCATGTGGGCGCTGGCGATCTACGACACCGCCACGGATGATTTGTTCCTGGCGCGCGATCGCTTCGGCATCAAGCCGATGCTGTATGCGTTGTCATCCGAGCGATTCGTATTCGCGTCCGAACAGCGGGCGCTGGCGCGGAGCGGGCTGGTTGAGACGTCGCTCGATATCGACGTGGCACGGCGGCTGCTGCTTGACCCGTTCGGGATCGAAGGCAGCGAGCGGACCCTGTTCGCGCAACTGCGCCGCCTGCAGGGCGGCCACTGCATGTGGTTGCGCCAGGGGCGTGTGCAGGTGCGCCGCTGGTGGCGGACCGTGGATCACCTGTCGGCGATTCCGGATACCGAGGCCGAACGCGTCGAGCGCTTTCGCGAATTGTTTCAGGACTCCGTCGCGCTGCGGATGCGCAGTGACGTTCCGATCGGGACCTGCCTGTCCGGCGGCTTCGATTCGTCCGCGGTGATCTGCGCCATGGCGACCCATGAGAAGGCCGGCATGGGACCGCGCGACTCGACGGCCTGGCGACACGCCTTTGTCGCGACGTTTCCCGGCGCCAGCAATGACGAGCGGCCGATGGCGGAGGAAGCGGCCGCGTGGGCCGAGGTGGCACCGAGCTTTCTCGAGATCGGGCGCTCCGACGCGCTCACCGACCTTGACCGCATTCTCGACGACAATGACGACGTCTATATCGGGCTGCCGAGCGCGCCGTGGTTGATCTATCGCGAACTCCGGCGCCAGAACGTCACCGTGTCACTCGACGGTCACGGGGCGGACGAATTGATGGGCGCCTACCTGCAGGAGGGGCAGTCGGCCGCATTCCGGATCCGGAACGCAGCAGCCGCGCTCACCTCACGATCGCAGCTGGCGCAGCGCGGCATCGACTTCCTGCGGGCGCAGATGATCAGGCGCGAGGGGCACTACTTCCTGCGCGGAGGCGTTGCGGCCGCGCCTGCGCGGCTGCCGCTGGTCGCCGAGGATGACGAATTGCCTGATACATGGGGCGCGTTGAACCGGCGCCTCTACCGCATGTTCCATTCGACCACGCTGCCTACCATTCTGCGCAATTTCGACCGGCTCTCGATGGCGCACGGGATCGAGGTCCGCATGCCGTTCATGGACTGGCGGTTGGTCACCTACACGATGGCGCTGCCGGAGACGAGCAAGTCGGCGAATGGCCTGACCAAGGTGGTGGCGCGGCAGGCGATGGCGAACCTGATGCCCGAAAGCATCCGCACCGCGCGCCGCAAGGTAGGCTTCAACTCGCCGATGCCGGAATGGCTGAACGGGCCATTGGCGGGCTGGACGGCAGAGCTGCTCGATCGGAATGTTCCGGCATTCGCCGAGTTCGTCGACGAAACGCCCCTTCGAAGGGCGGTCGGCCGCTTGACGGCGTCGCAGAGCTGGGATTGGAAGGGTGTCGGCCGGATCTGGCCTTATCTGAACATGAAATGGATGTTGGCAAGGTCCGCGTAACCATGCGTCTGTTCCAGAATAGCGGTCTCTATCCGTCCTATTTGCCGAGGCTGAACCAGCTCGCGGCAAAAGCGTCAAGTTTCGACGCGCGCCGCGACGTGTTCCTGCATGATCGGTTTGGCGCCGCGCATTTTCTCAAGCCCGTGCTCGACGGCGCAACTGAAGCCTTCTTCACGAATGGCGACGACGAGGTGCTGCAGCGCCAGTGGGCGCGTGAGCAGGGCATGAAGGAAGCGCCGACGCTCGAGGCCATTCTGCTCGCGCAGATCGAGCATCACAGAACCGAGGTGTTCTACAATCTCGATCCGGTGCGCTATCCGAGCGCGTTCGTCGCCAAGCTTCCCGGCTGCGTGAAGAAGACGCTGTGCTGGCGCGCCGCGCCCTCCGGAAATGCCGATCTCACCGCCTATGGCGCGGTGCTTGGAAACTTCCCCTCGATCCTCGAGGCATGGCGCAGCAAGGGGTGCCGGGCCGAGCTCTTCTTTCCCGCGATCGACCCCGTCATGGAGCAGTACGGTCACGGCGAACGGCCGATCGACGTGGCGTTTGTCGGTGGATATTCGCGGCATCATAGCGCGCGGGGCAGGACGCTCGAGCAGGTCGCTGCGCTGGCGGCTGATCGCAAGATCGTGTTCTGCCTCGATGCGTCGCGGCTGACTCGCCTTGCCGAAAGCGCGGTCGGTCGATTGCTGCCGCTGCGCAAGCACCGACGGCCCGACGTCATCGCGCGAATCGCGAGGTTGCCGCTGTTCGGCAGGGACCTTTACGAGCTGTTTGGATCGGCGAAGATCGTGCTCAACGGCGCAATCGACATGGCTGGCAACGATCGCGGCAATATGCGCTGCTTCGAGGCGATGGGTTGTGGGTCGCTGCTCGTGTCGGATGCCGGCAACTACCCGGAGGCGATGCAGGACGGCGTCACGATGCGCACGTACGACGCTCCCGAGCGGGCCGCCGAGGCGATCTCACACAGCCTGCAGGATTGGCCTCAATGGGCTGGGATCGCCGCCTCCGGCAGGAGCCGTGTGCAGGAGACCTACAGCAAGGCTGCGCAATGGGCACAGTTTATCGATCTCGTCGCGCGGATTGGGCCGTGATAGAGCGTTTTCGAGCGAAGTGGGTGCCGGTTCGCGCAATGAAAACGCGTCAAAACAACAATCTGGAGCCTCGTTCCGATTCCATCGGAACGGAAAAGGCTCTAGACGGTGCACAGGGCCGGCCAGCGGGCGGGCGATCGGGCCGAGATGATGTCTGCAAGTGACTTGATCCATCAGCTGAAATGGGCGGCCGACGGGCTCGCGGTGCCGCTGTTCAGGTTGCGGCCGCGGCCGTTCGGCCCGGGCTATCAGACGGTCAAGCGCGATACCATCACCGCAGCGATCGATGCGGGCCTGCTTCAGGCAGGAAAGGAGCTTCCGCCCGGCTACGGCGTCGCGATGGACGAGCGCGTGGTGGAATATCCCTGGGCCTATGCCCGATTGAACAATGTCGGCAAGATGCTGGACGCGGGATCGACCTTCAACCACGATTTCCTGCTGCAGCGTCCGCCGCTGCGCGGCGCGGATCTCACCATCATGACGCTGGCACCGGAGAAGCGGTGCTATTGGCATGACGGCTACTCCTATGTGTTCGGCGATCTCCGCAAGACGATGTTCGGCGATCAGGTCTTCGACACCGTCGCCAGCATTTCAACGATCGAGCACATCGGCCTCGACAATCAGATGCTGTACACCGGCGATCCGCGCGACGCCGAGACCGATCGCGACGGCTTTGTGCCGGCGGTGCGCGAGTTCAAGCGCATTCTCAAGCCTGGCGGGACCTGCTTGATCTCGGTGCCGTTCGGCAAGCGCGACAATCTCGGTTGGTATCAGGTGTTCGATCTCGCCATGATCGAGCGCATCATCGAGGCATTCGGCGCGACATCCCATCATGTCGATTATTTCGGCTATTCGCGGCAGGGCTGGTCGCGCCAGAGCGCCGAGGCGCTCGCCGACGCGACCGTTTTCGACATCCATACCGGCAAAGGGCAGGGCAATGACCTTGCGGCGTCGTCGCGCGCCGTCGCGTGCCTGCAGTTGACGGCATGAATGTCGATTACCTGATCCAGCGTCTGATCGGTCGCGCGACTTGCCGCCTGCAGCCGGACGCGGCGCTCGGCCGCTATGCCAGGATCAGAAACATTCGCGGCGATTCCGACAAGATCGTCGTGGGCCGCAATAGCCGCATCCTGGGCGAGCTTTTGACCTTCGCGCATGGTGGCGAGATCAAGATCGGCGAATGGTGCTACGTCGGAGAAGGAACCCGGATCTGGTCGGCGGCCTCGATCGAGATCGGCAACCGCGTCCTAATCTCGCATTCGGCGAATGTTTTCGACAATCTCACGCACCCGCTGCGGGCGGCCGAGCGGCACAAACAGGTCCAGCAGATTTTCACGCGCGGGCATCCGAACGATATCTCGCTTGATGAGAGTCCGGTTAGAATCTGCGATGATGCCTGGATCGGCGCGGGTGCGATGGTCTTGCGCGGCGTGACGGTGGGCCAGGGCGCTATCGTCGCGGCCGGCGCGGTCGTGACCAGGGATGTCGCGGCGTTTTCGATCGTGGCGGGCAATCCGGCCGTATTGGTGAGGGAGCTTGGGCCCGATGAACGGTGAGCGCAAGTTTACCACCTGGGAGGACGCGGTGGTCTGGCTGCGCAATCAGCCGGACCAGCGCCAGCTTGTGCTCGATGCATTCTACGACGATCCGCTGGCCGGCGCTGCCGAACGCTATTTCCGGAGCTCCGAGTGGCAGGCGGTCGCTTCGCTGCTGGCCGGCCGGTCCGGCACCGCGCTCGACGTTGGCGCCGGCCGCGGCATTGCGAGTTACGCGCTCGCCCGAACCGGCTTTGCCGTGACGGCGCTCGAGCCGGATCCCAGCGCGATCGTGGGAGCGGCGGCGATCCGCGATCTGGTAGGGCAGACGCAACTGCCGATCCGGGTGGTCGAAGAGTTTTCCGAGCGGCTGCCGTTCGCCGACGCGGCGTTCGATCTCGTCTTCGCCCGCGCCGTGCTGCACCACACGCGCGATCTCGAGGGCGCATGCCGGGAGATGTTTCGCGTGCTGCGGCCCGGCGGCATGCTGATCGCGGCGCGCGAGCATGTCATCAGCAAGGAGGCGGACCTTCCCCGGTTCCTCGCGCAGCATCCGTTGCATCATCTTTACGGGGGCGAGCATGCCTTCCTGCTCGATCGCTACACCGGCGCGCTGACCGCCGCAGGCTTTTCCGCGATCGACACGCTGGCGCCGCTGCAAAGCCCGATTAACCTGTTTCCCTATACGCTGGAGACCCTGAAATCGGCGATCGTGACCAGGTTGACGCAAAAGGTTCCGGTGGCGCCGCTGTGGCGAACCGCGTTTGCGTCACGCCTTGTGTTCGGCTCGCTGCTGTCGATGGCCGAGCGTTTCGACAATCGACCGGGCCGGCTCTACTCTTTTGTCTGTCACAAGGCCTGAGCGATGATCGTCTGGGTCACAGGCGCGAACGGGTTCATCGGCCGCCATCTCGTGCATGAGCTGGCGGCAGCGGGCCATGCGGTGCATGGCGTCGGGCATGGTGCGCTCGATGCAGCGGAAGCCCGGCGGCTTGGTTTGCAGAGCTGGATCAACGGTGAAATCGACGCGGCCAATCTCAACGCGCTTGCCACAGCCCACGGGCTGCCGGCGCAGATCTTTCATCTGGCTGGCGGATCGTCGGTCGGCATCTCGATCGAGCGGCCGTTCGAGGACTTTTCGCGGACCGTGGCGAGCACCGCGCGGCTGCTCGAATGGCTGCGCGGATCGGCGCCGAACTGCGCCGTGATCGCGGCGTCAAGCGCGGCCGTCTATGGGGCCGACCATGTCGGCCCGATCGCTGAAAGCGCAATCGCAACGCCGATGTCGCCCTATGGGCAGCACAAGTTGATGATGGAGCAATTGTGCGGGAGCTACGCGCAGTCGTTTGGCATCCGCTGCGCGATCGTGCGGCTGTTCTCGGTCTATGGACCCAATTTGCGCAAGCAGCTGCTCTGGGACATCTGCTCGCGGCTGGCGGCCAAGGAGCAGGTGCTCACGCTTGGCGGGACCGGCAACGAAATCCGCGACTGGACCGACGTGCGCGATGTCGCAAGGCTGCTCGCAAGCGTCGCGGCGCCGTCGCCGCAGGCGGCTTTCCGGGTCATCAATGGCGGGTCGGGTCGCGGGACCAGCGTTGCCGATATCGCAGCCGGTCTCATCCGGCAGTGGGGCAGCAACACGGTTGTGCGACACTCGGGCGTAAGCCGGCCCGGCGATCCCGTGAGCCTGTTGGCCGACGATGCCGTGCTGCGCCAGATCGGGTTCGATTGGCGCATTCCGCTCGATCAAGGCCTTGCCGATTACGTGGCCTGGTTCAAGGGGCAGGCTTCGTGACGCCCCGCCCATTGCGGTTCGCGTTCAGTCACATTTCGCGACGGCTTTGGGCCGGCGGCTACAATTATCAGCGCAATCTGTTCGCGGCGCTTGCCAGGTTTCTGCCCGGCGAATTCGTTCCGATCGTCTTTGCCGGGACCAGGGCCGAGGAGAATGAGCTCGCGGAGCTTGCCGCAATACCGGGTGTCGAGGTCGTTCGATCGGAAGCATTCGATGGACAGCCAGGGTTGGCCGCGGCACTCGGGCTTGGTCTCGATCGCGGAGCCGCGGCGGCGTTTCGAGACGCCGGGATTGATGTCGTCGTCGAATCGGCACGTTTCTTTGGTTGGCGGCTCGCGCGTCCGGCGGTGGCATGGATTCCGGATCTGCAGCACCGCTCTCTGCCGCAACTGTTTCCAGCGACGGCACGCTGGCGCCGCGAGCTTGGCTTTCGCATGCAAATCGCCTCGGGCCGAACCATCATGCTGAGCAGCGAGAGCGCGCTGCGTGATTTCAAGGCCTACTATCCAGGCGCAAGAAACAAGGTCTGCGTGGTTCGCTTCGCGACCCAGCCGCCGGCCGCGTTCCTGAACACCGACCCGTCGGACGTGATCGCGGCATATGATCTGCCTGCGAACTATTTCTACCTGCCCAATCAGTTCTATCGCCACAAGAACCACCAGCTCGTCGTCGACGCCTTGACGATCCTGAAGGGGCGGGCGGTCGACGTGGTGATCTGTGCATCCGGCAGCAAGGAAGATCGGCGCGAGCCGGGCTATTATGATCTGGTCAACTCCGAGATCCAGAAGCGCGGCCTTGAAGCGCACTTCCGCCACCTTGGCGTTATCCCGCTGCCGCATGTCTACGCGCTGCTGCGCGCCTCAACCGCACTGATCAACCCATCGCGCTTCGAGGGCTGGAGCACGACCGTCGAGGAGGCGAAGTCGTTTGGCGTTCCGATGATCCTGTCTGACATCGACGTGCATCGGGAGCAGACCGCCGGTAGCGCCCGCTATTTCGGCGTCGACGATCCGGTCGCGTTGGCGGACCACCTGATGCAGGCCGCGCAGGACGCTCACGGGCCCATCATACGGAACGTCGTCCCGCACCAGGACGACAACGTCAGCGCGTTCGCAGCGAGTTTTGCGGCGACAATGCGACAGGCCGCAGGTCGGGAGCGTGGTGAACAGATCGGAAGATAGACGTTAGTCAGCTCGCGCGAGCGCTCCTTCACCCGGTGAGGTTGACGTTCATCGCGTGAACGGGTTAGAGGTGAGCTCAGGCGCCGGATGGGATTTCAAGCCATAGCGGCTCGAATGCGTTTCCCGTCGCATTGTCCAAGAAACCCAAGCGGATATAGGTCAGTCACTCGTGTGCGGCATATTCGGCCTAGTCGCCAAGAACGGGCTCGTTGATGCTGATCAAGTCGATCGACTGACCGATCTCGTCGCTCACCGCGGTCCGGATGGACGCGGAGTGAGAGTCAATGGCGCGGTCGGGTTAGGGCACCGGCGGTTGGCCATCATCGACTTGACTGACGACGGCGCGCAGCCGATGCGCGATCGACTTCTTCCGATCTGGATCACCTACAACGGTGAGATCTACAACTATCTCGAGCTTCGTACAGAACTCGAAGCGCTCGGTCACGTCTTTCATACCGCCTCCGACACCGAGGTCTTGCTGGCGGCCTATATCCGCTGGGGCGAGAAGTGCCTCGACCGTTTCAACGGCATGTGGTCGTTCGCGATTCACGACGAGCGCGACAATACGCTGTTCTGCGCGCGCGATCGTTTTGGCGTAAAGCCGTTCTACTTCGCAAACACGGCGACGCAGTTCGCCTTCGGCTCGGAAATTCGCCAGCTGCTTCCCTTGATCGGGCGTTCGATCGCGGACGACGATCTCGTCAGGGATTTTCTCGTCTGCGGTTTGAGCGATCACACCAGCCGGACCTTCTTCAAGGGGATCGAGAAGCTGCCGCCCGGACACAAGTTGCGCGTCGACGTGTCGACGGGGCGGATCGAGATCGAGCGCTATTACTCGCTAGCGCCTCGTTTGACCGTGGGGAACGAACAGGATGCGGCCAGGTTACTGGCGGAGCTGCTCGACGACGCGACGCGCCTGCGCCTGCGCTCGGATGTTCGCGTCGGAACCTGCTTGTCGGGAGGTTTGGACAGTTCGAGCGTCGCGACGCTGGCCGCAAGGCACTACGCGTCGTCCTCCAACGGTCGCTTCTTTGCCATCACTGCGGTGAGCGAGCAGGCGGCGAACAACGAGGAAGCCTACGCGGCCGACGTCGTGGAAAAGGCCGAGCTGAACTGGTTGCGCACCAAGCCGAGCTATGAGGATTTCGCATCGACCGCGGAAGCCTTGCTCGAGGTGCAGGAAGAGCCGTTCGCTGGTCCCTCGATCATGATGCAATACGAGGTGATGAAGACGGCGCGCGCGAACGGCGTGATTGTGCTGCTCGATGGTCAGGGGGGCGATGAGACGCTGCTGGGCTATCATCGCTATTATGCGGCGTGGCTCCGCGACCAGCTGGATCGCTCTGGTGTAAGCGGATTTTTTACCGCCTTCCGCGCGGCCACACAGGCTGGCGTTTCGGCTCAACGCTTGCTGATGTACCTGTTTGGCGCCAGCTCGGCGGTGCTAAGGGCCACATTCTACCGTTGGCGATATGCCTTCCTGAAGAACCCGGACTTGCCGGAGTGTCTTCGCCGTTTTGCGCGGGAGACGAGGGACGCGCAGGAAATGCAGGTACTGGAGATCACGGAGACCAATCTGCCGATGCTGCTCCGTTTCGAGGACAAGAACTCGATGCGGTTTGGGATCGAGACGCGATTGCCGTTCCTGGATTACCGATTTGTTGAGTTTGCGTTGAGCTTGCCAACGCGCATCAAGTTGAACAACGGGTGGACGAAGTGGCCGCTCCGTGCAGCCATGCAGGAGGTTCTTCCGACCAGCATCTCCTGGCGCAAGGACAAGATCGGTTTCGCCGCGCCCGATCAGCTATGGCTCAATCGACACTCGCCTGCGATGTATGAAAAGGTGGCCGGCAGCGCACTGCTTGCTCGGTACGCGGACATGGCTGCGGTGAAGAGGAAATTTCACCGGCTCGACCTCGGAATGCGCTGGCGGCTTTATTGCGTGGCGCTTTGGGCTGAACGCTTCGGGGTTGAAGCTCCATGAAGATCTGCATGTTGTCGAGTGTCCATTCGGCCGATGACATTCGAATCGTCGAGAAGGAGGCGCGAAGCCTCTCCGAGGCCGGTCACGACGTGACTGTCGTGGCGCGATCACCCCGTCCGAGCGATCCAGGCCGCATTGAATTCAAGTTGATCGAGGTGCCGCCGGTTGCCCGATGGAAGCGCCCGTGGGTCGTGGGACGAGCGGCGCTCGCGCTTGCCCGCGCGACCGGCGCGGACGTCGTGCAATTTCACGATCCCGAACTGATTCCCTTCGCGCTGCGGCTGAAGAGTCGACGTTGCAAGGTGATCTACGACGTCCACGAGGATGTGCCGGCGGACATCTATTCCAAGAGATGGATTTGGCCCTGGATGCGGCCCGCTGTGGCGCGCGCGATGGAACTGGTGGAGCGGAGCGCCGCGCGCCGTTTTGATGCGATCGTGGCTGCGACGCCGGCCATTGCCGATCGCTTTCGCGTCTATGGTGCGGCCGTCACGCTGGTGCGAAACACCGTGCGACTGGGCGAATTCATCGAGCCGACGCCGACGACGAGGCGCCGGCGGCAGGCGGTTTACGTGGGCCGGACGAGTTTCGATCGCGGGTTGGTCGAAATGGTGGAGGCATGTGCCGCGGTGCGTTTGCCGCTCGTGCTCGCCGGGAGCATCGGCCGCGAAGAAGAAGCCTGGCTCGAGAAATCTTCCGCCGACGTATCATACCGGGGCAGGCTCGGGCGGGGCGAGATAGCGGCGCTGCTGAACGAAAGTCTCATCGGTCTCAATCTGCTGTTGCCCGAACCGAATTATTTGCTGTCACTTCCAACCAAGCTTTTTGAATACATGGCCGCCGGGCTGCCCGTCATTTCAAGTGACCTGCCAAAATCAAAGGAGATCGTCGAGGCGGCGGGGTGCGGATTCGTCGTGTCGCTCAACGATCGCGCGGCGTTGCTGAACAGCCTGTCCATGCTCGCGGATGACCCAGAAGGGGCGATCCGATTGGGGCTGGCGGGACGGGCGGCGGTCGCCGGGAATTTCAATTGGCAGCATGACGCGCTGGAGCTCAACGAACTCTACCGACGATTTGCCTCGCTCGGAGCGGTGGCATGAACATCTGGCTGCTGCATCCCTTTGCAGGAGGTCCGGGCCTGGGGCGCCACTATCGTCCGTTCTGGCTTGCCGACGCCTGGAAACACATGGGGCATCGGGTGCTGGTGGTCAGCGCCGCCTTCCATCATCTGCACAGGCAGCCGCGCGTTCCGGGGCCGCAGCGGATCAACGACGTCGACTTCTGGTTTCTGGATACACCGCGTTATGCCGGCGGCAGCCTGGGGCGGCTTCGGAACAACCTGAGCTTTGGGCCGGCCTTCCGCTCGGCAGCGTCTGCAATCGCCGCGCAGTTCGGCAAACCGGATCTGATGATTGCGTCGAGCCCGCATTTGTTCTTCATCTCGGCGGCAGATCAGATCGCGCGGCAATTCGATGCCAGGTTCTGGCTGGAGGTCCGCGACCTCTGGCCGGAGAGCATCGTGGCGCTTGGAATGACCCCCGCCTGGCATCCGCTGATGAAGGTGCTCGGCTGGAAGGAGCGCTCAGCCTATCGCGCGGCAGATCGCGTGATCTGTCTGTTGGCCGGAGCTGAAGCCCATATGCGCGCGCGTGGCTTGCCGTCTGGTAAGTTCACGTGGATCCCCAACGGAGTGTCCGACGGTGAAATACAGAGCGCGCTGACGATCGAAAATCTGGGTCACCCTCTGATCGATCGCATCAATCTGTTGAAGCGGCAGGGCAGGCGCGTCGTTCTCTACGCCGGCGGCATGGGCCCTCCAAATGCCGTGGAGGCCATTCTCGACGCGGCTTCCATCCTCGGCAAAGCAAACCCCGAGATCCATTTCGTGATGATCGGTTCAGGCACCTCGAGGGAGGCGTTGAGACAGCGGGCGGCCACGCTAGCCAATGTGGAGTTTCACGATGAAGTCGATCGATCGGTCGTGCACGGCATGCTGCATGCCTCCGATTGCGCCGTCGTGGCCTTCCACAACAACGCGCTCTATCACCATGGCATCAGCCCGAACAAACTCTTCGACTACTGCCTGTTTGCCCCGCGGAGCGTCATCGCGTGCGAGGGCAGGGCGCTCGCGGGGCTTGAAGAGCTGGTGACGTCTCGATGTGCACCGGATGATCCGCCAGCGCTCGCCAAGTCCCTGGTCGTAGCGCTGAATGGCCCGGAGCGTTCGCGGGGCGATCGGATCGCCGCAGCCCGGCAGTACAGTTACTCGGTGCTGGCAGCGCGGTACTTAACGCCATTGGATGACCACGCCTGACATTTGGTGGGGACGAGATGTCGGTTCATCCGATAAATTCTTTTTAAAAACAATGACTTGATCTGTTCATCGCGTGAACGATTTGGCTTGACGTTCATCGCATGAACGCGCTAATGCACGCCTTGCAGGAATTGGCGCATGGCAAACACACTCCCGACGGACGACAGAGACAGCGACCGACTTGTGCTCGGTCTGCTCACCTCCGTTGAAATCGACGGGGCGCGCTCGCAGCGGCGCATCGCGGCGGAACTCGGAATCGCGCTTGGCTTGGTCAATGCCTATTTGAGGCGCGCCATCAAGAAGGGGTTCGTCAAGGTTGGCCAGGCGCCGGCCCGTCGATATGCCTATTATCTCACGCCCCAGGGCTTTTCCGAAAAATCAAGGCTCACCGTTGAGTTCCTCTCTTCGTCGTTTTCGCTCTTTCGAAGAGCCAAGGAAGAGTATTCGCGCGTGTTCGATCGCGCTCAGGTGCTGGGCTTCAAGCGAATTGTTTTTGCCGGGAAATCCGATCTTTGCGAAATAGCCATCTTGTGCGCCGTGGACAGCCCGGTGTCCATCGTTGCCGTTGTCGATGCCGATGAAGCCGCGTCACACTTCTTCGGGATCGAAGTGGTGCCGTCCTATGCCGAAGTGGCCGAGCCGTTCGACGCGGTCGTCGTTACACATCTCAACAAGGCCAGGGATGTGTTCGATCAGGCTGTCGATATGTTCGGGCCGGAAAGAGTATTGACGCCGGACCTGCTGGGGTTGCGTCCGCCTGGCGTGCAGAGAGTGGAATGATGGCAACGGAAGCGCAGCTCGGCCTCAGCTGGTATGTCGTGCAGACGCACGTCAATGCCGAAGTGAAGGCGGCGGCCAATCTGGTCCGCCAGGGATTTGGTGTCTATCTTCCGCGCTACCAAAAGCGCCGCAGTCACGCACGCCGGGTCGACGTCGTCGCGCGGCCGCTGTTTCCGCGCTATCTGTTTGTCGCCATCGATCTCGCAACGCAGAGGTGGCGCGCTATTCAATCGACACTCGGTGTTTCCCATCTGGTCTGCTTGCATGGCAGGCCGGCGTCGGTGGAGAACGCCGTGGTCGGGGCGTTGAAGGCGCGTGAGGACGAAGCCGGTTTCATCGCGCTCTCGCGTCGGTCTCCCTTTGCGCCCGGAGACAAGGTGCGGATCACCGAGGGGGCGTTCGCTGATAGTCTCGCGCTGGTGGAAGGCGTCAGCGATCATGAGCGTGTCGCGGTCTTGCTCGACCTGTTGGGGCGCAAGGTGCGTGTGATGGTCGGCGCCAATCTGATTGCCGCGGCCTGACGGCGTCTGCCGTCGGCAGGCGTGGTGGTAGAGAAATCCGGCTCGGGGTGGTGCTCGATTCACCCCGAGTGCGGTAGCTTGGAAAAATTGAACTTCGTTGGGAGGCGTGAGAAGCCAGATGCATTCGTTTGCGTTGATAGGAGCAGCCGGTTACGTGGCGCCGCGTCACATGCGGGCGATACACGCGGTAGGCGGAGATCTGAAGATCGCCTACGATCCAAATGACTCAGTCGGCATTCTGGATAGTTATTTTCCCAATGCCCACTTTTTTACCGAGTTCGAACGATTTGACCGCCACGTCGATAAGCTGCGGCGGCGCGGCGAGAAAATCGACTACGCGTCGATCTGCTCACCCAATCATCTGCATGATGCGCATTGCCGGTTCGCCCTGCGATCAGGAGCCGACGCAATTTGCGAGAAGCCGCTGGTTCTGAATCCATGGAACATCGACGGTCTCGCCGAGATAGAGCAGGATACCGGCCGGCGCATCTCAACCATCCTGCAGCTGAGGCTTCATCCCGCCATCATCAACCTGCGGGAGAAGTTCGGGACGAGCAACAAGCGCCACAAGGTGGAGCTCACTTATATCGCCTCACGAGGCCGCTGGTATTACACATCCTGGAAAGGCGAGGATGCCAAGTCGGGAGGGGTCGCCACCAATATCGGTGTGCACTTCTTTGACATGCTGAGCTTCGTGTTCGGTTCGGTCAAGCGCAATGAGGCGCATCTGCGCCAGCGCGAGCGAGCGGCCGGATTCCTCGAATGCGAGCGGGCAGACATCAGCTGGTTTCTGTCGGTGGACAGCAATGATCTGCCGTCTGATGTGCAAGGCAAGAAGACGACCTTCCGCTCGATCACCGTTGATGGTGAGGAGGTCGAGTTCTCGGAGGGCTTCACGGATCTCCATACGCGGAGCTACCAGGAGATTCTGGCAGGGCGCGGTTTCGGCCTTGACGACGTGCGGGCTTCGATCGACATCGTGTCTGCCTTCCGCCAGGCACCATTGACCACCGGGCATGAATGGCAGCATCCGTCCGCGCGTGGGGCGTCGACCAAATGAGCGAGATGAAGGATGATCCCCGATTTCCGGGCGTGCTGATCCACGCATCCAGCTACGTGGACGATGGCGTGATCATCGGGCGAGGTACCAAGATCTGGCACTTCTGCCACGTGCTTCCCGGCACCGTAATCGGTCAGAATTGTTCGATCGGACAAAATGTCATGATCGGGCCGCGCGTAAAGATCGGCGCCGGGTGCAAGATTCAGAATAATGTGTCGCTCTACGACGGTGTCGAACTCGCAGACGACGTGTTTTGCGGTCCGAGCTGCGTGTTCACCAACGTCAACAATCCGCGTGCCGATGTGTCGCGCAAGGACGAGTTTCGAAGCACACCCGTCGGGCGCGGCGCCAGCATCGGTGCCAACGCCACTATCGTGTGCGGCCATTCGCTCGGCGAATACTGCTTCATCGGCGCCGGCTCTGTCGTGACGAAGAATGTGCCGGCATTCGCCTTGATGATTGGCAATCCGGCGCGACGGGCCGGCTGGATGAGCCGAAGCGGAGAGCGGCTGGGCGCAGATCTGGTCTGTCCGCGAACCGGCGAGAAATACAAGCTCGACTCGTCAGGAGCGCTCAGCGCTGACGCCGGCTAGCGTCGTGCAATTCGAGGAAGTCGATCGACGGGGCAGACCAAGGCCCAAGGAGCTTCTTCTCCACCGCATCGATGAAGCTGATGGAAAATGAAATACTCATCAAATCTGAATGTTTTTCGACTTCTTTCGATCTACGGAGCGCGCGTTATCGAGGGGGTGGCTCACGACGTCCGCCAGCGTTATCTTGGATCAGTGGTCGGCATTGGTTGGGCAGTCCTTCTGCCCGCGATGCAGCTAAGCATCTACGCCGGATTGTATGCCTTCGTATTCAAGGTCCGCCCCAGCGGTCTCAATGAGTGGGGCTACATCCTGCTGGTCTTCTCCGGGCTCGTTCCGATCATGGCCTTCAACGAAGCGCTCACGAGCTCAATTTCCTCGGTCTCTGCAAACAAGAATCTGCTGCTCAACACCGTGTTTCCCGCGGAGTTGATCCCGCTGCGATCCGTGGTGGCGGCGCACTTCCCTCATCTGTTCGGTCTCGCAATCACGCTCTGCCTGGGCTTCGTTCTTGGGCGAACTGATTGGAAGGCCATCGTGCTCGTTCCCGTGTGCTGGCTCCTCCTGTTGATGTTTGCGACTGGAATTGGATGGATACTTTCGCTTGTCTCGTTGATTGCGAAAGACATTCAGCAGGTCATCGGACTGGTTCTTATGGTCATGATGATCATCAGTCCGTTCGCCTATACTCCGGAGATGGTTCCGGGGGTCATGAAGCCGCTGCTTCTCCTGAATCCACTTTCCTACTTCGTGCTGACGTTTCAGCAGCTCATCTGCTACGGCAACTGGCCCGACCCCCGCATTTTCGGCGGCGCAGCTCTGATAGCGATCACGAGCTTTATGGTGGGATATTCGTTCTTCCAGCGCGCAAAGGGTGTGTTCTTTGACTACGCTTGAGCAGTTCGCGATCAAGTTCGAAGCGGTTTCCAAGATCTACAAGCTCTATGGAAGTCAAGGCGACCAGCTGGTCGACGTTCTTGGCCTGCAGCGCTTCGGATTTCGAACCCGCCAACAGCCGAAGATTTTTCCTGCGCTCAGCGACATTTCCATCGCGGTGCCGCGTGGCCACAGGATCGGGATCATCGGGCGGAACGGGGCGGGAAAGACCACGCTGTTGAAGCTGGTCTGCGGAAATTTCTCGCCGACACATGGATCGGTGTCGGTGAACGGGGAAGTTCAGGCGCTGATGGCCGCGGGCCTCGGGTTTCATCCGGAACATACCGGGCGGGAAAACGTCGAAGCGTCATTGCAGTACAACGGCCTTCGCAAGGACGAGTATCGGGACGCAGTCGAGGGAATCATCGAGTTCTGCGAGCTCGGCGACTTCTTCGATCAGCCGATCAAGACCTATTCGTTGGGCATGCTGGCGCGCCTGATGTTTGCCGCCGCAACCGCGATCCGGCCGGAGATATTGATCGTCGATGAAGTCCTCGGCGCTGGGGATGCTTACTTCGTCGCAAAATCGAAGGCCAGGGTGGAGGCCCTGGTGCGAAGTGGCTGCACGATGCTGCTTGTTTCCCACTCAATGCCGCAGGTACTCGAGCTGTGCAGCGAAGTGATCTGGCTTCACGAGGGCAAGATCCGCATGCAGGGGGATGCCTTCGCAGTGGTGAAGGCCTATGAGGAGTTCGTGCACGGAGGGGGCGATCAGCGCTTTCAGGCGCCCGTGGTTTCGTCTGCCGCCGGCGACGATGGCGCAGCGGCAGGGGCTGCTGGTTCAGTGTCGCTGCCAGCGCGATCAGAAAAGCCCGCGGATGGCAAAACAACATTTGATCGAGAGGTCTTGTTGCAGGAGCCGCATTTCGCTCCACACGCGACGGCAGCTGTTTTTCCGGCGATCGAGCCGCCCCGGGATTTCAAGTTCGTCGCGCGTGGTGGGCTATCGAGATGGGCATCAAGCGGCGATTTGAAGCTGTCCGGATTTACGATGGTCACGGAGCGCGGAGAGACCAACAGATTGATGGCGCTGGCGCCGGCCAAGCTGGTGCTGAATGTGGTTGCCTACGTGGATGGGGACTTTGAGTGCCGATACGGCATCGTCGTGCTCGACTATTTGGGAGCATGCCGGGCAAAGCTCATAAGTCCCCCCGACAAGTTTTCCGCGACGAAAGGACAAGAACGCTGCGTGGAAATGCTGTTTAATCCAGTGCAGCTCGGGCCGGGTGAATACGTTGTAAGCCTCAGTATCCATGGGGCCGATCACCTGGCAAAATTCAACGGCACCGTGCGTCACGACTTGTTGTCGCGAAGCTTCGATCTGATCGTTGAGGTTCAGGAATCTCTGGTTGACGTTTCCGCGGACTTCTTTCATTCGGCGGAGTGGCAGTTCGCTCCCGATCAGGACTCGGGTTCGAGCTTGAATCCGGAGGCTCGGCATTTGCTGGATACCGAGATTCGATGACAGGTCGAGTGATGCGGGTTCTGGTAGCCTATTCGGCTGCCGCGAATGTTGTCCCAACAACATTGGAATACCTTACTGCGCTGAAGGACCTTCCCGGCTGCGAAGTCCAGTTCGTGCATTGCACGGACGATGCACGGCTGAATTTTGACATCAATGAATTCGATGTCCTGATCAACAGCTACAGTGCGCGGCTCTGTTTTGATTGGTACTTGAACCCCGATTACGTGCGAGCCGTTCTGTCGTTTCGTGGCCTGAAGATCGCAATAGCGCAGGACGAGTACGATCGGACAGGTGTGCTGCGGAGTGCGATCAGGCGCCTCGGCTTTCACGTTCTGCTTACAAGCGTTCAGAAGGAATTCTGGCCGCTTGTGTACCCCGCGATGCAGCTGCCGGGTGTTGCTTTGAGGCAGGTGCTGACGGGATACGCGCCGGCCGCACATCCGGATCGCCGGATCAAGCCGCTGGCTGAGCGACCTTTTCCGATCGGTTATCGCGGCCGTCAAATCGGCGCGAGGTACGGACGGCTCGGCTTTGAGAAATTCGAGATTGGCCGCTACATGGCCGCGCTTTGCGATGAGTTGGGCCAGCCGCACAACATCAGGACTGATGAAGCCAGTCGAATCTACGGCGAGGACTGGTTCAACTTTATCGGTGACTGCCGAGCTATGCTTGGCAGCGAGAGCGGAAGCAACGCCTTCGATTTCGACCAGGAGCTCGAGCGGGAGATTGAGCGATTCCGTGCCCTGCATGGCCGTGCGCCTGAATATCCAGAGCTGGCTGACTTCCTGGCGCCTTTCGAGCAGCCATTTGATACCGGACAGGTCTCTCCGCGTGTGTTCGAATGCGCTGCGATGATGACGCCAATGATTCTCTTTCGAGGACGCTATTCCGATGCGATCGTCCCGGATGTTCACTACATCCCGTTGGAGAAAGATTTCTCGAACGCCCGCGATGTTCTGGCACAGCTTGACAATCTTGAGTCCCTGCAGGGCTATGTGGAACGAGCTCACGAACATCTGATTGCATCTGGTAACTACAGCTACCGTGCGCTCACTTCGGTGATCGCGTCCGCGATTGAAGAGCTTTATCCAAGCGTCGTCACAGATCCCGAAAGGCAACATTGGCAGTCGGTTGCGCAGCCGTGGCGATCTCCCCATGATCCGCAGGATCCCTACACGGTCGCATTGTCGGAGGTGCCCACCGACGTACCTCAGTTGTCAGCCTATCTGTCTGCCAAGCAGGACCATCTAAGGCAGCTGCTCGAACCGAGGAGCGAGCCGCAAAATGATGCTGTGCCTCAAGCCGCGGATGATGTTCCGCTGGCCGAAGATGATGCTCGTCAGGTGGCGGAGCCGGTCGAGCCGGATATGAGTCCGGTTGGGCCTATCGGGAAAATGTGGAGAGCGGTGCCTGGGAGGGTCAGAAGCCGGGTCAGTCCGCTATTGGCATGGTTGGCGAGATAATTTCTCTGATTGCCACCGGCAAACGCCGAAAGGCGCTCATGTCCGAGCCGTATGGGCTTCGTTGGCGTCGAGGTGAGTGTTGATCTCGTGGCCGGTAATTTCGCTGAAGGACCAACCAAAGTGACACGGCAGGCGTTTGACGTTTTGGTTCTCTACGTCAATTCGGTAGGAGCTTAGATCAATGTTGAGGCGAATAGGAGCATCTTTGGCGAACAAGTTTAAGGGCGGCCGCACGGTGCTTGCGGCTGCGACCTCGCCTCACACCGAGGCCGATCCCTCTTCTGAATCTTACTGGAGCGACTTCAACGTCACGCTCCATAAGAAATTCTCTTCGCCGGCGGAGTCTCTCGACTATATGCATTGGCGAAACGACCAATATGTCGACTACATCAAGTTTCTGCCGGTTTCGTCTCACGATGGCGAGGTGATCGTCGATTACGGCTGCGGTCCCGGTCACGACCTAGTTGGGTTTCTAACGTATTCCCGCCCTGCAGCCGTGTATGGCATGGACATTTCCCGCCCGTCGCTGGCGGAGTCGGCGGATCGCCTGCGCGTTCACGGGTATGATTGCAAGCTTATCCACGTATCCGAAACTGACGATCGCATCCCTCTTGATGATGGAACGGTTGATTATGTGCACTGTTCCGGAGTGCTCAATCACGTCCCGAGCCCGGAGAAAATTCTGAAGGAGTTTCGGCGAATCCTGAAGCCGTCGGGATACGCGCGGTTGATGGTCTACAATCGCAACAGCATCTGGGTTCATCTGTTCGTTTCTCACGTCTTGCCGGCGAGCGACGCAAAATATCGCGGTCTTTCGCGTGAGGAAGCCTTCAGGCGATCTACCGATACTTTCGACTGTCCGATAAGCCGAAATTGGACGACGCAAGAGATGAATGAGCTTGCGCGCATTTCGGGGTTCAGTGCCAAGCACATCGGGAATGCGGTTTCCATCTTCGAAATGTCGTTGCTGCCGCAGCGGTTCACGCCGATGATGGATCGATCCTTCGACGCTGAAAGTCGTCAGTTTCTCTCGAGGCTGGAATTTGATGCCAGAGGTGTGCCGTATGTCGACGGACAGGCCGCCGGAATTGACGGCTGCTACGAGCTTCGGAAAGTGGAATGACATACTCCGTGTACTCGAAGACACTTTCCATTGCTCGTTGCGGTAGTCGCGCGAGTGGGCCGAGTGTCCTGACTCAGATGTCGTATCGCTGATGTGCGGCATATTCGGCGTGTTCGATCGCGGTGGATTCCGCATGCCACCGAGGGATCTCCTCAAGGGGTTGTCCGTTGCTGCGCACCGTGGTCCTGACGGAGAGGGGGCCGTCTGGTTCGATACGCGACAGGGCAGGGGGAAAGTCATTCCCGACGGTGATTTGTCTGCAAATGGAGATGAGGCCAATCTCCTTCTTGCGCACCGGAGGCTCGCCATCATCGACCTGTCGGACTCCGGCCATCAGCCGATGGCGTCCGATGACGGGCGACTCTGGATCACCTACAACGGCGAAATTTATAACTATCTTGAACTGCGCGCCGAACTGGAGGGGCGCGGGGCTATATTCCGCTCTCATTCCGACACGGAAGTCATTCTTCGAGCCTATGAGGCATGGGGACCTGATGCTTTCACCCGCTTCGTCGGAATGTGGGCGCTCGCAATCCTCGATCTTCGCCAACGTCACCTGATTCTGTCGCGCGATCGTTTCGGGATCAAGCCGCTTCACTATGCTGCGGTCGGCGACCGCTTTGCGTTTGGTTCGGAGATCAAGCAACTGCTTGAAGTCCCGTGGGTGCCACGGACGCTCAACACCCGAGCGGTGTACGATTATCTTCAGTACGAGATTTCAGACGTCAGTGACGAGACGTTTTTTGCCGGTATCAGCAAGCTCCGTCCTGGAAGGACGCTCGTATTGCCCCTGGACCAGGGCGGGCTGGACGAGCGGCGGTACTACACCCCCGCCGCGGGTCCCGTGCTCGAGGGCATTTCGCCGGAAGAGGCGGCCCGACGATTCCGCGAACTGCTTCGCGAAAGCGTTCGCATCCATCTACGCGCCGATGTGCCGGTGGGTACCTGTCTTTCGGGCGGACTGGACAGCGGCGCCATTGCGGTGCTGATGCGGGATATTTCACAAGAATCGCAATTGCCGGTCGAGAGGCACGCGTTTAGCTGCCACTTCGACATCGCCGTAGCGAATGAGTTGGAATTCACCCGGCAGAACATGGCTGCAGCCGAGGTGCAGCCGCATTTCATTGAGCCGGGCGACAGGGACATTGAGGCGGACCTGCAAGCTCTCATATGGCATCAGGACGAGCCCTTTGGGTCGACCTCCATCTTCGCGCAGTGGTCGGTGTTTCGCTTGATACGTGATAGGGGCGTGAAAGTGGTGCTCGACGGGCAGGGGTCGGACGAGATGCTCGGAGGCTACGCGAGCACTGTACCGCACTTCTTCCTGGAGATGGCTGCGAAGGGGCGATTCCTGAAGGTATTGCTTGAGAGCTGGCAGTGGTCCCGCATGCAAGGAACACCTTGGCATACGACTCTTCCATGGAGCCGGCTGCGCGGGATATTCGCCGCCCTGGCTGGCGAGAAATCGCCACCAGCGAGCGCGCCTCAGCTCCCCTGGATGCGGGCGGATTTCGAACGAGCATGTGCTGACGCATCGCGGACCAGATTGCAGTCTTTTGAGACCAAGTGGGACGCCAAGGCGCCATTCGCGAGCGTGCTTCGCCGCTTCTTCTTCGAGAGCAACCTGCCGGCGCTGCTGCGCTTCGAGGATCGAAACTCGATGGCTTTCTCGGTTGAATCCAGGGTGCCGTTTCTCGATCATCGTTTGGTTGATTTTGCATTTGCGCTTCCGTCTGACATCAAATTCCGCGGCGGCTACGCGAAGCGTGTGCTGCGTGACGCGATGGATGGAATTTTGCCGGAACCTGTCAGGATGCGCGCTCGAAAGATGGGCTTCGCAACGCCGGAGCTGCACTGGCAGACAACCGTGTTGAGTCCTCTCATCTCGGATGCCGTAAACTCGGATGCTCTTGCCGATTTCATCGACCGCGACGGCGCCCGCGCCGCTTTCTCGAATATCAAGGAAGCTGGCCGTCTCGACTTTTTGCCTTGGCGTTGGCTCAATCTCTATATGTGGCGGAAGCAGTTCAATGTCTGATCGCTCTCACGTATTTTCGTTTCTTGTATCGTGGAAGCCTGGACTCCCGAACTGCCTGATTGCTGGGTGAAGAATCGGATGAAGGACGTGGACCGCAGGCCCGTTGTTGTTTCGCTAACGCCGCTGCCATTGTCGGCTGACAGCCGGACGCTCAAACAAGTCACCTCTGTGCATCGGTTTGGATTCAGATCGATTGTCATCGAGGGGGCGCCGAGCCGCCTTGCCGATGAGCCAATCCCGTTCGAGATCATTTCGATCGGCGCCCGCGCTCAGCCTCAAACGTCCACTGATTCTGCGCCAGTCGCGGCCGAAGCGGTCGCAGCTCCACCCCCCGTGGCTGAGGAGAAATTAGCTGCCGCTGCTCCAGATCCCGTTGGAATTCAGGATATCAAGAGCCTGTCGATACTGCAGCGATGGCCTATTGGCCGGCTTGCCCTTCGTATTCCAGGCTTGAGGCGTGTCGCGCGCGCCCTGCAGCGCAACCTTCTTCGAGCGCTTGTTTCCCTGAATGGAGGCAAGCAACTCCAACAGCGTCCCTCTATCGCGCAGATCATTTTCGCTCTTCCCTACGCGATGATCCTGCTTGCCAGGGAAGTCGTGGGGTGGTTGCCCACTCGAATTCTTCCTGCTGGAATCTCCCAATCACTCCGTGCTGCTGCCATCAACCCTCTGGCCTTCGCTAACTATCTCGCGACATACCTTGATCAACACGTCTTTAAGGTCCTTTCCGTCACTCCTCGTGCCGATCTCTACTATCTTCACTCATTCTATCAATTTCCTGCGGTTTTCCTGCTCTGCCTTCGGTATCGAGCCAGGATGATCTACGACGCACATGATTTCTATCAGCATCAAAAGGAAGACCCCACTGTCTCTTCCTATTGGAAGAAGTGGGTGATTCCGTTCGAAGGCGCGATTGAGGCCGCATGTATCCGGTTCGCCTCCGACGTCGTGACGGTGAATGAGGGTATCGCAGCCTTGATGCGCGAACGGTTTGGGTGCGAGCCGGTGATCCTGCGCAACGCGCATGATTTCCGGTTGGATCGTCAAGTTCCCCGGACAATCCGCGACGCGATTGGTCTCGCGCCGGAAGCGTTCCTCGTCGTGTTTATCGGAAACTATAAGTCGGGCATGACCCTCGAAGGCGCCTTCGACGCCTTGGTATCCCTGCCGAAGCACGTTCATCTCGCATTCCTGGGCGGACGCTATCCCGATTGCAACGACGCGCTAGCGACGCGTGGCCTGGAAGGCCGCGTGCACTTCGTTCCGCCCGTGCTGCCACAGGAAATCGTCCCCGTCGCTGCGTCAGCCGACGTCGCGGTCCTGCTCTATTTCAAGAGGACTATCCAATATCCCAACATCCTGCCGAACGGCTTCTTTCAGTCGGTGGCGGCAGGGTTGCCGCTGGTTTATCCCGATCTCGAGCAGATCCGACGCGTTGCCGAGCGCCACAAGCTTGGAATCATGGCCAATGCGCAGGATGCCAACGAGATCAGATCAGCGCTCCAGCTGCTGGTCGAGAATGACGAAGTTCGCGAGACCTTTCGGGAAAATGTTCGGGTAAGCCGTCAGGAGCTTTGCTGGGCGTATGAGGAGCGAACGCTCGAGCCGCTTCTTAATCGACATCTCAGCAAGTCGGCTCCAAATGTGTCGCGCATTGAAGACAAAGTTGCGCACTGACTGAGAAGTAACAAGGTGACAAAGAAGAAAGTTCTTTTCCTCGACCAAAACGGAACCGGGAAGGTCGTCCTGACGGCTGCGACGGTGCTGCGTGGTGTTTTTGGCGTAAAGGCAGGTGCTCAGCCTCCCGGCCCGCTCCAGCGCAGTGCACTGGTACGCAACCTCTATGCGCATTTGTATGACTTTAACCAGCGCCTCTCATACGTTAGGGACTGGCGCGATGCGTTTTGCCGGTCTCCCAAGCTCGATGTAACGGTTTGCGACATCAACAACCTGGTCGATCTTGGACGCCATCTGCTGCGCATTCGATCTTACGATCTCATCATCGTGTCTCATGTCGCGGCCGGCGACGACCTGTCGCTGATTAGCCGAGCGGCTCCATTCCTGGCCCGCCGCGCTTGTCCCATCATAGTATTCCTTGGCAACGAGTATGATCTGCTCGATCAGAAGCTCGAGTTTTGCCGGGAGGTGAAAGCCGAATTCCTCTGCAGTCAGCTTCCCATTGCGGCGGCCGAATATCTCTATGGCGAGTTGGAAGGAACGCGCATCCTTGCGACGCCGCACGCGCTCAATCCTTCCGTATATTCACCGCAGCCTGATGCGCGTCGTGATATCGACGTGGGGTTTGTCGGTGACATCTATTGGCCCTTTGTTGGAGATCGAGAACGAACCGATCTGATTGGGTATTTTGAAAAGCACGGCGAGGAGCTGGGCATTCGATGTGACATTCGAGGTGGCCGCTCGTCGCGAATGCCGCGCGACGATTGGGCTGTCTTCCTCAATCGCTGCCGCACCTTGATCGGCGCGGAATCTGGGACCTATTACCTCAATGAAAAAGGCGCGCTTCTCGATCGCGCCAGAACCTACAACCTGAAGCAGAACCAGGATGCCAGCTTCGAGGAAGTGTTCGAGAAGTTCTTTATTGGCGTCCCCCGCGGCGTGTCGGGCAAGAGCATCTCGTCAAGGCACTTCGAAGCGATTGGTACCAAGACCTGCCAAGTCCTGATCGAAGGAGGCTATAACGGCATTCTCAGGGCCAACGAGCACTATATCCCCGTGCGGTCCGACCTGTCGAACGTCGACGAGGCTGTCCGTGCGCTCCGGGACGAGACGCATTGCCGCGAGATTGCGGAACGTGCCTATGATTTGGCGATGTCCGGGCACACCTACGATCATCGCGTGGCCGACATTTTGGCACGCGCTCTTTAGCCAATGGGCAGATAATTCAAGATGTGCGGAATCGCGGGAATCCTGAATTTTGATCGGCAAAGGCCGGTTGATCGCGAACTGGTCGTGGCGATGACAAGAGCTGTCGCCCATCGAGGTCCGGACGCCGAGGGCATATGGGTGAACGGCCCTGTGGGGCTGGGTCACCGTCGCCTTTCGATCATCGACCTCTCGGTGGCCGCCGAACAGCCGATGGTTTCCGACGACGGACAGGTCCGCATTGTCTACAACGGCGAAGTCTACAACTTCGTCGAGCTGAGGCGCGAACTGCAAAAGAGAGGCTATGCCTTCCGAACCTCGTCCGATACCGAGGTTATTTTGCAAGCCTATCGATGCTACGGCGTGGACTTCCTGACGCGGTTGCGAGGCATGTTCGCGCTGGCGATCTGGGATGCCGGGCAAAGGACGCTGCTGCTCGCACGCGACCGGATCGGGATCAAGCCGCTCTACTATCATGTTGGCCAGGACGCCGTATCGTTCGCATCGGAGTTGAAGTCACTTCTGGCGGACCCGCGCACGCCGCGCGAGGTCGATCAGGCGGCGCTGGCGGACTTCCTTCATCTCCTCAGCATTCCGGATCCGCAATCAATTCTGAAGGGAATTCGGCGGCTCGAGGCCGGTCACGTGCTTATCGTTCGCGGACGTGATGTGCAGGACCGCGAGTACTGGAGCGTTCCCTTGCCGGCCGCTCCGCGCGCTCTTTCGCTCGCCGACGCTTGCGCTGAATTCGATGAGCGTTTTGGAGGCGCCGTTCGAAGCCATCTTGTCGCGGATGTACCGGTGGGCGCTTTCCTCAGCGGTGGGGTCGACTCGAGTTCGGTCGTCGCCTTGGTCGGGCCGCAGGCCAGCGCCGGCATGCGAACCTTTTCTGTCGTGTTTCGTGGGGATGAGGTTTTCGACGAGGGACCTTATGCCAGGGCCGTGGCGGAGCGCTATGGTACCGCGCACCGGGAGATAGACCTCGGCGCGGAGGCGGGCGACTTTCTTCCCGCGATGGCCTGGCACTGCGATGAACCCTTTGCCGTGTCATCGGCGCTCGGGATCTACTTTCTGGCCAAAGCGGCGAGGGACGACGGAATCAAGGTCGTTCTGACGGGCGACGGCGGTGACGAGGTGTTTGCCGGATACGCTTGGAGGCACCAAGACTTCGTCCCGCTGCGCGGGCAAAAATACGGCCCCCTGCAGCGGATTCTCGCTCGGACTGGAGCCATCGGCAATCGAATTGCTCCGGGACACCGGTTGTGGCGCGCAATGAGCAGGGATCAGCGAGAGTCGGGGCGCTATATCGACAGTTATGCGTGCTTCCGGGACATGGATCTCGTGGATTTTGTGCACCCTGATCTCTGGCCTCATCTAAAGGAAGCGTGGTCGAACAATATCACGGCCCAACACTACGATGCGACGATCGGTCAGCCGGAGCTGACGCGCAAGCTCTACACCGATATGAAGTCATCGCTGATCAGCGAGATGCTGACCAAGGTCGATAGGCTCACAATGGCCGCTGGCGTTGAGGCGCGCGTTCCATTTCTGGATCACGAGCTGGTCGAATGGGCATTCTCATTGCCAGGCGATCTCAAGATCAAGGGAAGCGAGGGCAAATTGATCGTGAAGAAAGCCATGGAGTCGCATCTGCCAACCGACATTCTCTACCGCCCCAAGGCAGGCTTCAATCTGCCGCTTGGCAAGTGGCTGCGGACTGGGTTGAAGGACATGGTCTATGACCTGCTTTCGCCAGCAAGCGTCGCGCGCAGGGGATATTTCAGACCCGATGTTGTCTCGACAATGGTGGATCGTCACATGAAAGGCGGCGACGATATCGGCAACCGGCTGTTCGTGCTGCTCATGCTCGAGCTTTGGCACCGGCAAGTTCTTGATCCCGGCCATTCTGCAATGACCGTCGGTTCGGCGGCTTAGCGGGACGAAGGTGGCAGCTTCGATGACCCGTCCGTTGAAGATTCTGGCGATTGGTTACGCTACGAGCACCCATGTCGTGAACCGGGTGCGCTGTTTTTCCCCCTTGGGGCACAAGGTCTACCTGCTGAGTGCTCCTCCCGCCGCCGGACTGAGCGAAATCATAGAACTCACGCCGTCTGTTCGCCCTGGACAGGATGAATGGATCTCGCGCCTTGTGCGTTTGGGCAGCAAGCTGGCCCGGCGGGATCTGAGCGGACTGTCCGATATGGCGCGGCTGTTCTTCGATTTCCGTCGGCTCGTCAGGACGACAAACCCGGACGTCATCCATGTGCATTACGCATATAGCACCTGGGCGTGGCTGGCAGGCGCTCTGGGATTTCGACCTCTGGTGGTCAGCGTCATGGGGGGCGACGTCCTCTACGAAGAGCAGGGGGCGCCGACGCAACGCGGAATTGCGTTGACCAAGAGACTCTTTGCGGTAGCCGACCGCATAACGGCAAAATCCGACTTCCTGATTGGCAAGCTCAATGAGCTCGGCGGCTACGGCAGCAAAGCGACGCGCGTGGTGTGGGGAGTTGATCCGCAGCAGTTCCGGCCGATGGATGCGTCAGCGCTTCGCGCCGAATGCGGAATTCCGGAAGGCGCCCGGGTCGTGCTCAGCCCGAAGATCCTTCAGCCGTTCTATAATATCGATGTCCTTGTCGAAGCCATGGCGTTGGTGGTCAAGCGGGTTCAGTCGGCGCATCTGGTTGTCACGGAATATGCTGCCGATCCGCAGTACCGCGCAGAACTCGTGGCGCGGATTGAAGCGCTCGGCCTCGCGCGCCATGTCAGCTTTGTTGGCCGCATCCCCCATGACCAGATGCCGATGTTCTATTCCATTGCGGAAGTTGCTGTCGGAATCCCGCGCTCGGATGGCCTGCCGCAGACGCTTCTCGAAGCGATGGCCTGTGGGGTCCCAAACGTCGTCGGTCGGCTCGATCGCTATGGTGAGATTGTCAAGGACGGTGAAAGCGTACTGTTTGCCGACATCGATCCCGCTGATGTCGCCAATGCGATCCTTCGCCTGCTCGAGGATGAGGCCTTGCGTGAGCGTATCGCTGCCAGGGGGCGGACTATCGTTGTCGAACAGGCCAACTTCCCCATCGACGTGCAGCGTGTCGAGGCGATGTATCGGGAATTGGCCTCGAAGCCTCGAAAGCGCGCCTTCTATCGTCCGCTCATGCTGGTCGATGTGGTCCGCTATTGGCTACGCGTCTGACATGAGCTTGCGCCCCCACTCCTGGACTCCCGACCTTATTTCAATTGGATAACTCGCCAGCATGAAGCCGATCGTTCCACTCATCTGCCCTGAGACGGGTGAATCACTGCAGCCATTGCCGATGTCCGACGACATCTCCAACCGGACAACGGCGCTAAAGGCATCCGGTGGTCGTACGTATCCCGTCGTCGGGGGCATTCCGCGCTTTGTTGCGCCGGAGAACTACGCCGCAGCTTTTGGACTGCAATGGAAGACTTTCCGCAAGACCCAGTTGGACTCCTTTACGGGAACGTCGATCAGCCGGGATCGGCTGGAGCGATGTCTTGGCGGCTTCGACGCCGTTCGTGGCAAGAAGGTCCTGGAGGCAGGTTGCGGCGCGGGGCGGTTTACCGAGGTGCTGCTATCCGAAGGCGCGGAGGTGTTTGCGTGCGACCTTTCGACCGCCGTCGAGGCAAACCTGGAGAACTGCGGGGGAAAGCCGGGCTATTTCGTTTGTCAGGCCGATATCCGTGCTCTTCCGGTTGCACCTCAATCATTCGATGTCGTGATCTGCCTTGGAGTCATCCAGCATACCCCCGACCCAGATGAGACCATCAAGGCCCTTGCGGCTCACGTCGCCCCGGGGGGGCTTCTGGTGATCGATCACTATCGATACAGCCACGAGGACATGACCAAGACGCGCCAGCGGCTGCGCAAGTTCCTTATTCGGCAGGATGCAAAGCTTGCGATGAATTTCATCAAGACGCTCGTTGCGGTCCTGTGGCCCTTGCACCGCCTGAGCTGGCGCTACCGAAAGCTTCCGCTCGGCAGCAAATTTCGGCAGGCCGTCCTCTACTACTCGCCCGTTCTCGACTATCACGACTATTATGGACAACTGGGACCCAAGCTGCTCTATGCTTGGGCTGTCCTGGATACTCATGACGCGCTCACCGACCGGTACAAGCACAAGAGGTCGACAGAGCAGATTGCGCAAGCGCTCGATGCGATCGGCCTGGTTGGAGTCGAAGCGAACTACGGTGGGAACGGCGTAGAGGCGCGAGCTCGCGCGCCCGAGCTGTCTCCCGGAAGAAGTTGAGCTATCGAGTGTGGCCGCCGCGCCATGCACAGAGGTAGCTTTCGGATCTCAGGACACTGCTCTCATGGCGTGGGATTGAACGGTCCGGCGCAACCGTGTGATTGCGCCCATTCCTGAATTCGAAACAGCTTAGGGTTATCGTATGTGTGGAATTGCCGGCTTCCTGTCGCTAGGCTCCGATCCCTTTCCCAAGGGAGAGGCAGCGCTGCGCGCAATGTCCTCGCTGATCAGTCATCGCGGTCCCGATGGGGCCGGCGAGTGGACATCGAGGGACAGGCGCGTGGGTTTCGTCCACCGACGGCTCGCCATCATCGATCTGTCGACGGGTGGCGCGCAGCCGATGATTGCGCCGAACGGCACCGTCATCACGTATAACGGTGAGATCTACAACTACATCGAACTGCGCAACGAGCTGTCGTCCGGATGGGCGTTTCGTTCGACGTCAGACACGGAAGTGATCCTTGCCGCTTATGACAAGTGGGGAGACGATTGCGTTTCTCATCTGAGGGGAATGTTCGCATTCGCGATCTGGGATGAGAGACGGCAAAGACTGTTCGCCGCGCGAGACCGTTTCGGGATCAAGCCCTTCTACTATACGGAGCAGGACGGCACTCTGTTCTTTGCATCAGAGGCCAAGGCTTTGTTGCCCCTGCTGCCGGAGATTCGCACTGACTCGACCGCGCTCGCGGAATATCTGACGTTCCAGTATACGATTGGTGCCAAGACGCTCTTTGCGCATGTCAACGCACTCCTGCCTGGGCATGTGTTCACAGTCGACAATGGAAATGTTCGCGTTCAACGCTACTGGGACGTGCAGTATGTCGTCGATTTCGACCACAGCCCGAGATATTTCGAGGAACGATTCAGGGAGTTGATCGCCGACTCCATGAATGTCCATTTGCGGGCTGATGTCCCGATCGGCGGCTACGTGTCAGGAGGACTCGACTCGAGCCTCGTCGCCCTTCTGGCTTCGAGTCACGATCATCGCAATCGTCTCGCTTTCCACGGCCGCTTCACGGAGTACCCGGGGTACGACGAGAGCCGCTATGCGCAGGAAGTGGCCAACCGGGCCGACATGACGGTGCATATCGCGGATATCACCGCGGAGGATTTCAGACGCTCGCTGCACGATGTCATCTACCATCTTGATTTCCCGGTTGCCGGCCCGGGCTCCTTTCCGCAATTCATGGTGTCCGCGCTCGCTGCGAAGCATGTGAAAGTCGTACTCGGTGGGCAGGGCGGGGATGAGCTTCTTGGTGGCTACGCGAGATATCTCGTCGCCTATTTTGAGCAGTGCATCAAGGCCGCCATGGACGGTACGTACCGGGAAGGAAATTACGTCGTTACGATCGAGTCCATCGTTCCGAATCTTGGCTTGCTGCGTGAATACAAGCCGATGATCAAGGAGTTCTGGCGCGAGGGGTTGTTCGACGATCTGGACAAGCGGTATTTCAGGCTTGTTGACCGCTCCACCGACATGGTCGGTGAAGTCGATTGGAAGTCGCTCGACAAGCCGCGCGTCTTTGAGGCGTTCCGCGAAATCTTTAACAACAAGGACAATGTGAGGAAGGAAGCCTATTTCGACAAGATGACTCACTTCGACTTCAAGTGTCTCTTGCCGGCATTGCTGCAGGTCGAAGATCGAATGAGTATGGCGCACGGACTCGAGAGCCGGGTGCCTCTACTCGATCACCCACTGGTCGAGTTTCTGGCGACCGTGCCCGCCGACGTGAAGTTCAAGGGCGGGCAGATGAAGCAACTGATGAAGACCGTCTATCGAGATATTTTGCCCGAGGGCATCTTGAGGCGGCGGGACAAGATGGGCTTTCCGGTTCCGCTGAAGGAGTGGTTTGAAGGGACGCTTCAGGAGTTCGTGACGGATATCTTCGATCAGCAGCGAGCGCGCCAGCGCGACCACTTCAACAGCGGCGTAGTGCTTGCGAACTTTCAGAGTGCTTCCCGCTTCTCGCGCAAGACCTGGGGCCTGTTGTCGCTGGAATTGTGGCACCAGCGCTTCCATGACCGGGCTGCCGAATTCAGAGCCATGGTTCGATCGTAGCCAAACCGAACGGCAGAAAACCCGGGTGATGTTTGACAAAGGCGACTGCCATGTTATCGCATCATGCCGAATGCTCTCCATAGGCTTGGGGCCGCGCCAAGCTTAAATCAGGATCGAAAATGAGACACGGACGCAACATCGCTGTAATTGGGTTGGGCTATGTCGGTTTGCCTGTAGCCGTGTCGTTTGCACGATCGGGCGTGCCGGTGGTCGGGTTCGATATTGACCAAAGGCGCGTTGCCGAGCTCACGGCTGGTAACGACAGAACGCGAGAGGTTGAGGCGCACGATCTGCGTCAGCCGTCGCTCGTCTTCTCATCCGATCTCGAGGCAATGGCTGGCTCCGATTTCTACATCGTGACGGTGCCCACGCCGATCGACGAGGCGAGACGGCCAGACCTGGGCGCCATGATCTCCGCATCGCGATCAATCGGCCGCGTGCTGAAGAGGGGCGATATCGTCGTCTATGAGTCAACGGTCTATCCCGGCGCCGTCGAAGAGGAATGCATTCCGGTCCTGCAGGCGGTATCGGGGCTCAAGGCGGGCGAGGATTTTACGGTCGGCTATTCGCCGGAACGAATAAATCCGGGCGACAAGCAGCACCGGTTCGAAACCATCGCCAAGGTGGTTTCGGCGCAGGATCAGCGCACGCTCGATGTCGTTGCCGAAGTCTACGGATCGGTCGTAACGGCCGGTATTCATCGCGCGCCGACCATCAAGGTGGCAGAGGCAGCAAAGGTCATCGAAAATACCCAGCGCGATTTGAACATCGCCTTCATGAACGAACTGTCGCTGATCTTTCAGGCCCTCAACATCGATACTGCGGACGTGTTGTCCGCCGCACGGACCAAATGGAATTTTCTGCCGTTCCAGCCAGGGCTCGTCGGTGGTCATTGCATCGGTGTTGACCCCTACTATCTGACTTATCGCGCAGAGAAGGCCGGCTATCATCCGGAGGTCATTCTCGCGGGTCGGCGGATCAATGACGGCATGGGGCAGCGGGTGGCGCGGGAGTGCGTCAGGGGGCTGCTGCGACGCAAGGCGCAAAGCGGTGTAGTCACGGTCCTTGGACTCACATTCAAGGAGGACGTCCCGGATACGCGGAACTCGCGGGTCGTCGATATTGTGCGCGAGCTGCAGTCGTTCGGCTTGGTGGTGCAGCTGCATGATCCTCTCGCAGATGCAGCCGATGCTGAGGAAGAATACGGGGTCAAACTCTTGCCGCTCAACGAGCTGCAATCGGCGGATGCCGTCGTTCTGGCGGTAGCCCACAACGAATACGCGACCGGCGGGTGGCCGCTGATTCAGCGGTTGCTGACCGATGGCAATGGTCTGGTCTACGATGTGAAGTCGACGCTTGATCGAGGCACCAGGCCGGCCGGCATTGAGCTGTTGCGACTTTGAGTGCGAGCATGTCCAGCAAGGCAGTTCTTGTCACCGGGGCAGCCGGCTTCATCGGTTTCCACGTCAGTCAGCGCCTGCTGTCGGAAGGCCATGACGTGGTTGGCGTTGATAGTATCAACGACTACTATGATCCCAGCCTCAAGCTGGCGCGCCTGGATCTGCTCAAAAGCAATTCCCGTTTCAGCTTTGAAAAGCTTGATCTCGCTGATCGACGGGAGGCGAAAGCGCTGTTCGATCGGTGTCGCTTTACCAGGGTGATTCATCTGGCAGCGCAGGCCGGCGTCCGATATTCAATCCAAGATCCGCACGCGTATGTCGACGCGAATATGCAGGGCTTCCTCAATATCCTGGAGGGATGCCGGCATAACGGATGTCAACACCTGGTTTACGCGTCGTCATCCTCAGTCTATGGCGCAAACTCCAAGCTCCCGTTCTCGACCGAAGATGGCGTCGATCATCCGATCAGTCTCTACGCGGCTTCCAAGAGGGCGAACGAGTTGATGGCTCATTCCTATAGCCATCTTTATCGCCTTCCCACGACGGGGCTCCGTTTTTTCACGGTGTATGGCCCGTGGGGCCGTCCCGATATGGCGATGTTCATTTTTGCCAGATCCATTCTGGCTGGAGAGCCAATCCGGCTCTTCAATCACGGTCGAATGCGTCGGGACTTCACCTATGTCGACGACGTTAGCCAGGGCATCGTTCGTCTCATCGATCGAGCGCCGCAGGGCCTCCAGGATTGGAACAGCGACAAACCCGACCGAGCGGCCAGCAGCGCTCCGTGGAAGATCTACAATATCGGGAACAACAAGCCCGAGGAACTGACATATGTCATCTCGCTCCTCGAGAAGGAGTTGGGTAAGGTGGCGGTGAGGGAGATGCTGCCGATGCAACCCGGCGATGTCGAGGCGACCTACGCCGACGTCAAGGATCTTGAGCGGGATATCGGCTTTCGGCCCGCGACACCAATCGAGGAAGGTGTCGCGCGCTTCGTCAAATGGTACCGGGACTACTACCGGATTTAGCAACAGTAGCTGACTTTCTCAAATCTGGGTAATCGGATGAAAATCTTTGTCACCGGCGGCGCCGGCCAGGTCGGATCAACCGTCATCGATATGTTCTTGTCGCGCGGCGACGAGGTGGTTGCGATCGACAACTATACGACCGGCCGGGCCGACAATCTGACCAAACATGAAAACCTGACCTTGGTCGAAGACACGATCGCGAATGCCGACGTGATCAATCGACTGTTTTCAGATTTTCGGCCCGAGATCGTCGTTCATACCGCGGCGTCCTACAAGGACCCGGAGGATTGGGGAACCGACGCTCTGGTGAATGCCGTCGGCACGGCAAACGTCGCGAAGGCCTGCAAGACCTTCGGCGTATCTCGCCTGATCTACTTTCAGACGGCGCTTTGCTATGGCACCAAGCCGCTGCAGTCCCCGATCCCACTCGATCATCCGATCAATCCCGTCAATTCGAGCTATGCCATCTCGAAGACGGCCGGCGAGAACTACGTGCAGTTTTCTGGCGTGGATTGGGTCACTTTCAGGCTCGCCAACGTAATTGGGCCAAGAAACGTATCCGGTCCGCTGCCGATCTTCTATGGCCGGTTGGCGAAGGGACAGAAGTGCTTCGTTACGCCGGCCCGGCGGGACTTTTGTTACGCGGGTGATTTGGCAAAGGTCGTTGTCAGGGCCGCCGATGGCGTCGGTCGCGGCACCTATCATTTTTCCTCGGGCAAGGACGTCGCGATCAAGGAGCTCTACGACGCAGTCGTGCGGGCAATGAAGATCAATGACTATCCGGAGCCCGAGGTTAAGCCGCTTGGTCCGGATGATGCCGCTTCCATCCTTCTGGACCCCGAACGCACGTTCAAGGACTTCGGCGCAGTTGAGTTCACTTCGCTCGATGAGATCGCCCGTCTGTCGGTTGAGCGCTGGCAGAGGGAGGGCGTCGTCGGTGGCTACACACACCTGAAGGAAGCGCGTGCGGAAATCCGCACCTGATCGGATCAAGTTCGATGCGCATCATTATCACCGGCGGGGCGGGGTGCCTCGGCTCGAACCTTATTGAGCACTGGTTGCCGCAAGGTCACGAAATTCTTGTCATCGACAATTTCGCGACCGGCAAGCGTGAGGTCGTGCCCGCGCTTCCCGGCCTAAATCTCGTCGAAGGTTCGATTGCCGATCGTGATCTGGTGGCGAAGGCCTTTGCCGACTTTGCCCCAACTCACCTGGTACATTCGGCCGCTTCCTATAAGGATCCGGCAAACTGGCGCGAGGATATCGCGACGAACGTTGAGGGGACCGCGAATCTCATTGAATTCGCGCGGACCGCGGGTATTCGCCGGGTCATAAATTTCCAGACCGTCTTGTGCTACGGGCGCCCCGAGAGCACGCCTATTGCCGTCGAGCATCCGCTGCGGCCGTTCACGAGCTATGGCATTTCAAAGGTCGCCGGCGAGCAATATCTGGCCATGAGCGGTCTGCCTTTCGTTTCCCTGCGCCTTGCGAACGTCGCCGGCCCGCGCCTCGCAATCGGTCCGATCCCGACCTTCTACAAGCGACTGAAGGCGGGACAGGCATGCTTCTGCACGGCGGCCTACCGGGATTTCCTCGATATGTCCGATTTCGTCGCCGCAGTAGACATTGCGATGGCCGAGGGCGCGCCGACCGGCATCTTCAACGTATCCAGCGGAGCGGGACATTCCATCAAGGACGTATACGATCTGGTCCGATCGCATCTTCAGTTGCCGGCCGACCCGGATGTCAAGGTGGTGCCTGTCGGAGAAGATGATGTTCCCTCCGTGGTGCCGGATCCTACCAGGACGCAAGAGATCCTCGGCTGGAAAGCAAGGGTTTCGTTTCAAGAGACAATTCGGCGGCAGCTCTCGTGGTACGACGCCCACGGAGTGACGGACGTCTACAGTCACCTGGCTGCACCTAAGGGGTGAAGATGAGTTCTTTCAATGGAGCTACCGTCCTTGTCGTTGGCGGAGCTGGATTCGTCGGATCAAATCTCGTCAAGAAGCTGCTGGAGCAGGCACCGGCTCGGGTCGTCATAGTCGACAACCTGTTGTCGGCCGACGTTTCAAATGTACCGGACGATCCACGGGTCGAATTCATTCGGAACTCCATCACGGACGACGCAGTGCTTGCGGCGTTGCCGGGAAACCTGGACTACGTCTTTCATCTCGCCTGCTATCACGGCAATCAGTCCTCGATCGCCGATCCGCTTGCGGATCACGCGAACAATACGCTCACGAGCCTGAAGCTCTTTGAAAGGCTCAAGAGCATTGGTTCGCTACGGAAGGTTGTGTACGCCGCCGCAGGCTGTGCCGTGGCCGAGAAGACCTTCCAAGGGGCCGAGGCGACGCGAGAGGATGCGCCGGTTTCTCTGTTTCACGACAGTCCGTACTCGATTTCGAAGTTAATCGGCGAGATGTACGGCAACTACTACTTTGCGCGATATAAGCTGCCGTTCGTGAAGGCGCGCTTTCAGAACGTTTACGGTCCCGGCGAAATCCTTGGCGCCGGCCGCTGGCGCGGAACGGTGCATACCGTATGGAGAAACGTTACGCCGACTTTCATATGGAGAGCGCTGCACGGCGAAGCCTTGCCGGTTGAGAACGGCGGGATCGCATCTCGTGACTTCATCTATGTGGAAGACATGGCGAGAGGATTAATGGCGTGCGCGCTTTTGGGCGAGCCCGGCGAAATTTACAATCTCGCCTCTGGCGTCGAAACCAGCATTCTTGAACTAGCGACCCGCGTGAATTCCATCGTCGGCAATGTGACGCCGATTGCGCTGACGCCGGCGCGGGATTGGGACAGGTCGGGGCAGCGCTTCGGCGATCCGGCCAAGGCGCGTGAGAAACTCGGCTTCGTCGCGACCGTGTCTCACGAGGATGGTCTTCGGAAAACCATCGATTGGACGCGCGCAAATCGCGAGCGCATCGTCGGCTGCATGCGAGATCACGTTGCGCAGCTGCCCGATGTCGCAAGGTATTCCTGAATGCTGAAGATTCTCACGGTTGTCGGCGCCCGTCCGCAATTTATCAAGGCGGCGGCTGTCAGTCGTGCGATCCGCGAGACCAACGGACTCACGGAAGTGATGGTGCATACCGGTCAGCATTTCGACCCGAACATGTCCGACGTGTTCTTCGAGGAGCTGGATATTCCAAAGCCGCAATATCATCTCGATATCCATGGCGGTGGTCACGCCGACATGACGGGACGTATGCTGATTGCGATAGAGCCTATCCTGCTCACGGAAAAGCCCGACTGGGTTGTCGTCTATGGTGACACCAATTCGACTTTGGCCGGCTCGCTCGCGGCGTCGAAGTTGCACATTCCGGTCGCGCACGTCGAAGCGGGGCTTCGTTCGTTCAATCGCCGGATGCCAGAGGAAATCAATCGGCTGGTAACCGACCATCTTGCCACGTTGAATTTCTGTCCGACGGCCGCAGCCGTTGCCAACCTCGCCGCCGAGGGCGTAACCAAAGGCGTACATCACGTCGGCGACGTGATGTACGATGCAACCTTGTTCGTGACGGACAAGGCCGAGGAAAGTTCGACCATACTCACCAGCCTCGGGCTGGTCCCGAAGACATATTCACTTGCTACGATTCATCGCGCTGAAAACACCGACGACCGGGAGCAGCTTCTGGCCGTCGTGCGGTTTCTGCAGGATCAGTCGCAGAAATACCCTGTTGTTCTACCGCTGCACCCGCGCACCCGGCAGGCTGCTTTGCGTATGGGAGTTGCTCTCGACGGCTTGAAGATTATTGATCCAGTCGGCTACTTCGATATGGCCAAGCTTCTGCACAACGCAGTTGAAGTCTATACGGACTCGGGAGGCGTCCAGAAGGAGGCCTATTTCCATCGCGTGCCCTGCACCACACTGCGTGACGAAACCGAGTGGACGGAAACGATTGCACACGGCTGGAATCGGCTCTGGATGCAACCGGCGCAGGCCATTCGGCGCGAGATAGAGGAATACGGGACCGGTCGCGCAGCTTACAATGTCACGCGTTTGTTGAGTTCTGGCGGCTTGCCTTAGGTTGATCGAAGCGTAATTGCCGAGTACTGAAGCTTCGTAGCCTCTGTGCTCGATTCAGTTCAGGACGACCTGCTGCAAGCTTGCATTTTGCAGGCGCTCGCCTGCCGCAGTCGTCGACGTTGCCGTCTGGTCGAACGCTGACCGCGGCGTAATGTACCAGAGCAGGAACAGCAGCCCGGTGCCGTTCGTCAGCAAGGCTGTCGAAAGCGGTACATTGAGGAGAACCTGGGGGAGCAACCCCGCGGAGAGCAGCACGAATTGCGCGGGCAAGCCGGACGACAGGCGATTGCCGAGGGCAATGATCAGGCCGCAGCCCAGCGCGGATACCGGGGCGAGCACGAGGCCGACCGAAGCGACTCCTTCGGTGGCGAACAGCGAAGCGTTGAAGGCGCCGAGATCGTAGGCCTTGGCCATGACGGCCCATATCGGCTCGTCATAGGCGCATGCAACCACGAGCTTCAACGCGTTGATCTGGCAGAAATGGGTCAGCGGGTGCGCCGAGAAGTAGTTGTTGTAGACTTCAAGGGCGAGCGACGGGATCGCGACCATCCTGGTGTTGACGGTGCCGAAATAAACCAGTGCGGGCTTGAGCGGCAGCACCTCGGCTTTGACCAGGAAGAACAGGATAGTGCCGATCAGGATAGGCAGGAAAAACGACAGGATCGTCGTGACCCTGGCCTCAGCCAGCTTGCAGATCAGCGCGAGAAACAGCAGCCAGACCGGAGCAAACAGCGCCATCTTGGTCAGCATGATCGGGTAGAACATTAGCATCAGAAGCAGAGCGGCCCCTGCCTGCCAGATCCGCTTGCTGGCGACGAAGCAGGCGAAGGCGAACGGCAACAGGGCGTTCGAGACGATCCAGACCGCATATCGCAAGACGCCGGGCAACGCGAGCTCCGCGCGATATTTGTAGATCTCGGCGAGATCGACCAGCTTGAGGTTGTAGAGAGACCCGATGCCGATGATTGCGGCCGAGGCAATCAGGATGACGGAAGGCATCATGTGAAAGGCGCGCGCCGGCATGACGACAGCCTGCCGTACCGGCGCGGTGATGAACAGCACGGGGGCGAGGAATGCGAGCGCCGAAAGCACGATCGAGGCGAGCGCCAGGCGATGATCGTAATCGAGCACCGAAAATTCGATCAGCCAGAGATACCCCAGGACCATGATGTAGAAATAGAAGCCGACGAGATAGCCAAAGCTGAAGCGACTGATTGCGAACAGGATGACGACGGGACTGAACGCCAACACGTTGACGATTGCGGATGCCAGGTGTGACTTGTCGAAGGCGATGACACCCGGGAAGGAATCGGTGATCGTGATGCAGTACAGCGAGATGCAGCAAACCACGACGTGGGCATAGGCAAGCAGGGCAAGCTTTGCCTGGCGCCATCCGAAACCAGGCTCCAGCTGAATAGCGCGATCGTTCATTCTCACCTACCGCCGTATCGGCTGTGCGTTTGGACCGTCTCGTGGATAGTCATCGTATTCGGCAGACTGACCCGCGATCGCCAACCGATGCCGCCTTTTGAGCCAGGGGCATGGCACGACGCCGATAAGACGACAAGAACAATGCCGGTCCTTCATCCTATTATTCCTGGTTAATAACGCAAATGCCGCTTGTTGCTCCGCGGGGTAGGGGAGCAGATGTCCCCGATCGGATCGCCGTTATCCGGCGAGGCTTGTCGCAAGGACCTTTGCCACGCTCACAAAGGCCAAGCGCGCCGAGGCCGCGCGAAATCGTGGTGCCGCGGCCGCGCCGCCTGACCGGTGCATGGCCTTGCCTTACCCCGAGTTTTCTGGGTAATGGACGTTATCGCGCGGCTCGCAAGGCCGCTTGTTCCCTCGGCTCTTCGGCCGGCTGCAATGGCCGGCCACGAGACAAGACAGGGCCTGTTGCATGATCAGATTTGGCCTGCTCGGGTGCGGGCGTATCGCCAAGCGTCACTCGGATCTCCTGGGTGGCAATCACATCGAGGGAGCGAGCCTGGTCGCGGTCTGCGATCCGATCCGCGCGCGCGCCGATGCGGTTGCCGGGAAGTTCGGCGTTGCGGCCCATTACGACATGGATGAATTCCTGGCGCGGAAGGACATCGATGCCGTCGCCGTGCTGACGCCGAGCGGGCTGCATCCCGCGCATGTGATCGCCTGCGCCAAGGCCGGCAAGCACATCGTGGTTGAGAAGCCCATGGCGCTGCGGCTGCAGGACGCCGACGACATGATCCGGGCCTGCGACCAGGCCGGCGTCAAGATGTTCATCGTCAAGCAGAACCGCTTCAACGTGCCGGTGGTCAAGGCGCGCGAGGCGCTCGACGCCGGCCGCTTCGGCAAACTCATCCTGGGGACGGTCCGGGTGCGCTGGTGCCGCGACCAGGCCTATTACGACCAGGACGATTGGCGCGGCACCTGGGCCTATGACGGCGGCGTGCTGACCAATCAGGCGAGCCACCATGTCGACATGCTGGAGTGGTTCTTCGGCGACGTGGTGAGCGTGCATGCGCGCGCGGCAACGGCACTGGCCAATATCGAAACCGAGGATACGGCCGTCGCAACGCTGAAGTTCCGCAACGGCGCGCTCGGGATCATCGAGGCGACCACCGCGGCGCGCCCGACCGATCTCGAGGGCTCGCTCTCGATCCTGGGCGAAAAGGGCACGGTCGAGATTTCGGGCTTCGCGGTCAACCAGATCCGGCACTGGCGCTTTGTCGACGAGCTGCCGTCGGACAAGGACGTCGTGGAGAAGTTCTCGGTCAACCCGCCCAACGTCTACGGCTTCGGCCATCAGGCCTATTATCACCATGTGGTCGATTGCCTGGTGAACCAGCGCGCCGCGCTGGTCGACGGGCTCGAGGGCCGCAAGAGCCTGGAGCTGATCTCGGCCCTCTACGAGTCGATCGAGACCGGCGAGGAAGTCGCACTGCGCTTCACGCCACGGCTGAGCCGGCTGGGCGTCGTTTCGTGAACCGGCCGGAGGTGCATCAGGCCAGCGTGCGCGATGTCGCGTTCGGCGAACGCGTCAAGATCGTCGAGCCGTGCAACCTCTATGGCTGCAAGCTCGGCGACGACTGCTTCGTCGGCCCCTTCACGGAAATCCAGAAGGGCGTGATCGTCGGGGCGCGCACCCGCGTGCAGTCGCATGCCTTCGTCTGCGAGCTCGTTACCATCGGCGAGGATTGTTTCGTCGGCCACGGCGTGATGTTCGTCAACGACACGTTCTCCACCGGCGGCCCGGCGCGTGGACGCAAGGAGCTGTGGCGCGAGACGGTGATCGGCAACCGGGTGTCGATCGGCTCCAATGCGACGATCATGCCGGTCAGGATCGTCGACGACGTCGTCATCGGCGCCGGATCGGTGGTGACCAAGGACATCACGATATCAGGCACCTATGCCGGCAATCCGGCGCGCCGGCTGCTGACGAGCCAATAGGGCAATAGGGGAATATCGATGGCGGTGCCGTATGCCGACCTGCAACTGCAATACCAGTCCATCAAGGGCGAGATCGACGCTGCGATCGCCGGCGTGATCCGCGACAACGCCTTCATTCGCGGCGGCTATGTCGACGCCTTCGAGCGAGAATTTGCGGCGGCGGCCCAGGTCGCTCATTGCGTGTCCTGCGCCAACGGCACCGACGCGCTTTACCTCGCCATGCGGGCGCTGAAGGTGAAGCCGGGCGACGAGGTGATCACGACGGCGCATTCCTGGATCTCGACCGCGGCGATGATCACCCATTCCGGTGCCACCGTCGTATTCTGCGACACCGACGAGGCGACGTTCACGATCGATCCGGCGGCCATCGAGGCCGCGATCACGCCGCGCACGGTCGGGATCATCCCGGTGCACCTGTACGGCCAGCCCGCGGATATGGACGCGATCATGGCGATCGCGCAGAAGCACAGGCTGTGGGTGATCGAGGATTGCGCCCAGGCCCATCTGGCGCGCTACAAGGGCCGCATGGTCGGCACCTTCGGCGCGGCCGCGACCTATTCATTCTATCCCGGCAAGAATCTCGGCGCGATGGGCGATGCCGGCGCGGTCGTCACCAGCGACGCGGCGCTCGCCGAGCAGATGGCCATGCTGGCGCGCCATGGTGGACTGGTGAAGCACCAGCACCACATCGAAGGCATCAACAGCCGGCTCGACGGCATGCAGGCGGCGATCCTCTCCGCCAAGCTGCCGCACCTTGCCGCCTGGACCGAGGCCCGGCAGGCCGCGGCCGAGGTCTATGATGCCGGCCTCAACCAGATCGAGGATGTCGTGGTGCCCGAGGTCGCGCCGGCACGCAGCCACGTCTATCACCTCTACACGATCAGGCATCCGCGCCGCGACGCGCTCGCCGCCCATCTCAACGCCAACGGTGTGCAGACCGCCATCAACTATCCCACCGCGCTGCCGTTGCTGCCGGCCTATGCGCGGTTCGAGCATCGGCCGGAGCAGTTCCCCAACGCGCATCGCGATCAGGGCCGGATTCTCTCGCTGCCGATGTTCGCCGAGATCACGCGCCAGCAGCAGGACGAGGTGATCGAGCTGATCCGGAAGTTCTGATCGCGATCGCGGCCTCGCGCCTGACGCTGTGGTCTTCAGCTCCCGAGCAGCAGGGGCCTCAGGAACAGCTCCAGATTGGAGCCTGAGAACAGGTAGCCCTTCAGCCCGGCCGCACGTGCCGCCTCGAGATCCGTCGGTTGATCGCCGACCAGAAAGCTGCGTTCGACGTCGACCGGAAAGCGTTCCAGCAGATCATTGATCATGCCCGGCGACGGTTTGCGCCGGTGGCTGACCTGCCGATATCGTTCAACCGTCCCTTCAGGATGGAACGGGCAGTATTCGAAGGCGTCGATATGCGCGCCGATCCTGCCGAGCTCATCGGCCATCCACTCGTGAAGCTGCCGGACGTGCGTCTCCTCGTAGAGACCCCTTGCGACGCCCGACTGGTTGGTCACGACGAACGCAAAATACCCCATGTCGTTGACCGCCTTGACCGCCTCGCGCGCGCCGTCGATCCAGAGCAGCCTGTGGCTTTCGAAGAGGTAACCGATGTCCTGGTTCAGGACGCCGTCCCGATCGAAGAAGACCGCTGGTCTTCGCGGCTGATCTCCGGAAGCGCTGCTCATGAGGTGATGATCCGTTCGTCTCCACGAGGCATGAACTAGCTCATTAGTTCACAATGCCGCGCACGACAAATGCGGACTGACCACGCCCGGGCGAGTCGCGAGAACTATCGCTCGTCCGCAATCACCTTGCCGTCGTTCGGCAGCGAGCCGGTGCCGACGAGTTCGACGGTGCCCCCCAGCTTGGTGACCGCACGCAGCGTCGCTGCAACTTCGCTCAACAGGGTATCCGGCGCCGAGGCACATTCGGCTCTCAACGTCATCGCGTCGGCCTCGCCGGCGCGCGTGACGACGAGGCGCAGCCGTCCAAGCTCGGGATGGCGCTTGCCGATCTCCGCGATCTGCTCGGGGCGCACGAACATCCCCTTCACCTTGGTGGTTTGGTCGGCGCGGCCCATCCAGCCCTTGATGCGCATGTTGGTGCGCCCGCACCGGCTCGCGCCGGGCAGGGCAGCGGTCAGGTCGCCGAGCGCGAGGCGTATCCAGGGATGGTGCGGATCGAGCGAGGTCACCACGATCTCGCCGACGTCACCCGGCGCAACGGGATCGCCGGTGCCGGGCTTGACGATCTCCAGGATCAGGTCCTCGTTGACCGTCATTCCCTCGCGCGCCGCCGTCTCGAACGCGATCAGGCCGAGATCGGCGGTGCCGAAGGCCTGGTAGGCCTCGACGCCGCGCGACTTCATCTCCTCCTGCAGCGATTTCGGAAATGCCGCGCCTGAGACCAGCGCGCGCTTGATCGACGATACGTCACGGCCGGCGGTGGCGGCCGCGTCGAGCAGGATCTTCAGGAAGTCCGGGGTGCCGCTATAGCCGACCGGGCGATAGGCCTCGATCAGCTCGAATTGCTGCTCGGTATTGCCGGGGCCCGCCGGGATCACCGCACAGCCGAGCGCCCGCGCGGAAGCATCGAAGATGAAGCCGCCGGGGGTGAGGTGATAGCTGAAGGTGTTCAGCACCACATCCCTCTCGCGAAAGCCCGCCGCGAACAGCGCCCGGGCGCCGCGCCAGGGGTCCGCCTGGCGGCCCTCGGGCTCGAAGATCGGTCCGGGCGAGGTGAACAGCCGGGCGAACGAGCCGGGCGTGTCGGCCACGAAGCCGCCGAACGGCGGGGCGGCCTTGTGCAGGGCCGGCAGTTCCGACTTGCGCAGCACCGGCAGTCCCGCCAGCGCCTCCCGGCTGGTGATGGAGGCGGGATCGGTGCCCCTCAACAGGTTGGCATAGGCGGGCGCCGCCATCGCCTTGCGCAGCACCTCGGGCAGTCGGGCGAACAACGCGGCCTCGCGCTCGGCCGGATCGCGCGTTTCAAGGGCGTCGTAATGGTCGGTCATGGCAGGTCCTTGAGAGGATGTGCGCGGGTTGCGTGCCGGTCTGCCCGTGCTATCAGACGGTGACCGCTGACATTGGGACGGTTCCAGGGAGCACGATGGCTGAGGCAGAGAGCGTTGCGGCGGACGGGGCCGCCGACGTCGTCGCGAGGCTGAAGCGCCGCATCATTGGCGAGGCCCTGCCGCTGTGGTCGACCGCAGGCTGGGACAGCACCGCCGGCGGCTTTGTCGACCGGCTGCATCAGGACGGGACAGCGGACCGCGCCGCCCCGCGCCGGATCATGGTGCAGGCGCGCCAGATCTATTGCTACGCCAAGGCGGCCCAGCTCGGCTGGTATCCGGAAGGACGCGCGGTCGCGCTGAAAGGGCTGGACTACCTGCTGGCCAAGGCCAAGGCGCCGGACGGCCGGCCCGGCTTCGTCTACAGCCTGACCGCGGAGGGCGGCGTGCACGATCCGCTGCGCGACACCTACGGCCACGCCTTCGTGCTGCTCGCGCTCGCGACCGTCTACAGCCTCGACCAGGACTCCCAGATCCGCGCCGAGATCGACGCGCTGCTGTCGTTCCTCGACACCCAGCTGCGCTCGCCCCATGGCGGCTTCCACGAGGGCCTGCCGCCCTCGATGCCGCGCCGGCAGAACCCGCAGATGCATCTGTTCGAGGCGATGATCGCCTGCTTCGACGCGACCCACGACTTGTCGTTCCAGAACCGCGCCGGCGATTTCTTCGCGCTGTTCCTCGCCAACCTCTACGACAAGCAGACGCGCACTCTCGGCGAATATTTCGAGGAGGACTGGTCGAAGATCCCGCCGGTCAGCGTCGAGCCCGGGCACCTCGCGGAATGGGTCTGGCTGCTGAAGGGATTCGAGCGCATCACCGGCTGCCCGACCGGGCGCCCGCGCGGCGAGCTGCTGGCATCGGCGCTGCGCTATCGCGACGCGGCCACCGGCTGCCTGGTCGACGAGGGCGACGCCGAGGGCAACATTCGCCGCCACACACGGCGGCTGTGGCCGCAGAGCGAGCTGGCGAAGGCGTGGATCGCGCAAGCCGAGTCGGGCGAAGCCGGCGCGGCGGACGAGGCGCGCGCTGCGCTGGTGCTGCTCGAGCGGCACTATCTCGGCCATCCCGTGACCGGCGGCTGGTACGATCAGTTCGACCGCGACGGCAATTCGCTGGTCGCCACGATCCCGGCGTCGTCGTTCTATCATGTGCTTTGCGCGGTCACTGAAGCCGAGCAGGTGCTCGGATAGGACCGCCTTCCTGGTCTGACGCGTTTTCTGCACACGCAACTCCGCCCGAAAACGCTCGATATCCTCACAGCCAGCGCTTGCGCCGCTTGAAGCTCTTCAGGTTCTTGAAGCTCTTGCGCTGGTCGCCGGCGCCGCCGAGGTAGAATTCCTTGACGTCCTCATTGTCGCGCAGCTCGTCGGCGGAGCCGTCGAGCACCACCTTGCCCTGTTCCATGATGTAGCCATGGCTCGCGACCGAGAGCGCGGCGCGCGCATTCTGCTCGACCAGGAGGATCGTGACGCCGAGGTCGCGGTTGATCTCCTTGATGATCGCGAACACTTCCTTGACGAGCAGCGGCGACAGCCCCATCGACGGCTCGTCCATCAGGATCATCTTCGGACGGGCCATCAGCGCGCGGCCGATCGCGAGCATCTGCTGCTCGCCGCCGGAGAGATAGCCGGCGAGGCCGGTGCGCTCCTTCAGGCGCGGGAAATACTTGAACACCATGTCGATGTCATCAGAGACCTCGCCGTCGCGCCGGGTGAAGGCGCCGAGCTGCAGGTTCTCCAGCGACGTCATGTCGGCGACGATGCGGCGGCCTTCCATCACCTGGAAGATGCCGCGGCGGACGATCTTGTCCGGATCGATGCCGTTGATGCGCTGGCCCTCGAACAGGATCTCGCCGCGGGTGACCTCGCCGTCCTCGGTCTTGAGCAGGCCGGAGATCGCCTTCAGCGTGGTCGACTTGCCGGCGCCGTTGGCGCCGAGCAGCGCCACGATCGCGCCCTTCGGCACCTCGAGGCTGAGGCCGCGCAGCACCAGGATGACGTCGTCATAGACGACCTCAATGTTGTTGATGCTGAGCAGCGGCGGCGGCGGGACGGCCGTCGGCCCCGGGCGGGTGGCTTCGAGGGTTTCGTTCATGGTCTCGATCACTCTCCACTGTCGTCACCCGCGTTTCGTGCGCAACTGCGCACTCGAGCGGGTGACCCAGGATTCCAGAGGCGCCGGCGATCAATCGAGAGGCCGCAGCGTACTGGATCCCCCGCTTTCGCGGGGGATGACGATTGTTGTCGAGGCTGCGCTGGGTGGCAGCCCCACGACCTCACCAGCCAAACCATTCGGGTTTGCGCGGCAGTTCGACGGTCTTCACCTTCTCGAGCTTGATCGTGCCTTTGGCCATCAGGTCGTTGATGTCGCCATCGGTCGCGCCCGAGATCTTCGAGCGATACAGGTCGACCTTCGTGGTCGGGCGGTGATCCTTTTCGGTCCAGGTCGAGGGATTGCAGACGCCGTCCATGCCGGCCGGCACCCAATCCTTCTTCTGGTAGAAGCCCTTGGCGACGTTCTCGCCGGTGGCGCCGCCGTTCTTGGCGGCCCAGTCGAGCGCTTCCTTCAGATAGAGCGCGCTGCAGACCGCGGCGATGTAGTGCACCGGCCGATAGACCTTGCCGGACGGGTCGGACATCTTGGAGATTTCCATCACCGTCTTCATGCCGGGCGCGTTGCCGCCCCAGCTCACCGCCGTGCGGAGCGGGAAGATCACGCCGTCGGCTGCATCGCCGGCGGTCTTCGCCGCGTTCTCGTCCATGCCCCAGACATTGCCGAGGAACTGGACGTCGACGCCGGCGGTCTTGCAGGCCTTCAGCACCGAGATGTTCGAGGCCGCCGTGTTGCCGAGATAGGCATAATTTGCGCCCGAGCTTTTCAGGCTGAGACACTGCGCCGAGTAGTCGCCGGGGGACAGCGCGAACACCAGCGGCGGCAGCACCTCGAAGCCGAGCTCGGTCGCCAGCGCTTCACCGGCCGCCTTCGGCGCGTTCGGATACGGATGGTTGGCGCCCATGTGGACGAATTTCGGCTTGCCGGGCTTGCCCTTGGCCTTCCAGTCCTCCGCGGCCCAAGTCAGCATCGCGCGCATCGAATCCGAATAGCTCGGGCCGTAGAAGAAATTGTACGGCGCGGGCTTGGCCTTGCCGCTGGTGCCTTCCGGATCGGTCAGCGCGGCGGCGTAGGAGCCGGAGATGTCCGGGATCTTGTCCTGCGCCAGGAAGCCGGTGAGGGCCTCGGTATCCGCCGTGCCCCAGCCCATGATCGCCGCGACCTTGCCGTCGGGCGCCGACCATTTCTTGTACAGCGCGATGGCGCGCGGCACCTGGTAGCCATAGTCGTTGCTGTCGACATTGAGCTGCTTGCCGCCGATGCCGCCGTTCTTGTTGACCCAGGCGAAGGTGTCCGCGACGCCCTGGCCATAGGGGGTGCCGACGTCGGACGTGCCGCCCGAGAGGTCCTGCAGATGGCCGATGGCGATCTGCGCCTGCGCGGTGGCGGCCGCGCTGCTGATCAGCAGCGCAAGGGAGACCGAGCTCAAAAGGGATCTAATCGTCATTTTTTCTTTCCTCCTGCTTATTCGTTGAACCGAATTTTGAGTTGCGTTCCGTGCCTTGCGTCAATGCGAGAACGGGTAGAGCTTCCAGTAGGCCTTGATCTGCCGCCAGCGATGCGCGAGCCCGTCGGGCTCGAACATCAAGAAGCCGATGATGATCAGGCCGATCGCGATCTCGCGCAGGAAGGTAATGTTGTTGTTGAGCTGCAGCGCCTTGTCGATGGCGCCGCCCTTCAGCCAGGCGCTCAGCCATTCCATCGATTCCGGCAGCAGCACCACGAAGGCCGTGCCCATCAGCGTGCCCATCACCGAGCCCGTGCCGCCGATGATGACCATGGCGAGGAACAGCACCGAGCGCTCGATGCCGAAGCCTTCCTGCGAGACCACGAGCTGATAATGCGCGTAGAGCGCGCCGGCGATGCCGGCAAAGAAGGCGGCAAGCCCGAACGACAGCGTCCGGTACTTGGTGAGGTTGATGCCCATGATCTCGGCCGAGAGATAGTGATCGCGGATCGCGACCAGCGCGCGGCCGTCGCGAGTGCGCATCAGATTGGTGACCAGGAGATAACTGATCACCATGTAGGCGAGCACGACGTAGAAGTACTGCCGGTCGCCGCGCAGGGTGTAGCCGAAGATCGAGAACGGGTTGGCGCTGGCCGGCACCGAGCCGCCCGAGAACCATTCGGCGCGCGAGAAGAAGTCGAGCAGGATGTACTGCGCCGCCAGCGTCGCGATCACGAGATAGAGCCCCTTCAGCCGCGCCGCCGGCACGCCGAAGATCAGGCCGACCAGTGCCGTGACGACGCCGGCGAGGGGGATGGCAAAGAACACCGGGATCGGCGCATTGTTGGAGATGTAGGCCGAGGTGAACGCGCCGAACAGGAAGAACGCGGCGTGGCCGATCGATATCTGGCCGGTGAAGCCGACCAGGACGTTGAGGCCGAGGGCCGCGATCGCGAAGATGCCGATTTGGATCGCGATCGAGAGCAGGTAGTTGGACAGTAGCATCGGCGCGAAGCAGGCCAGCACAATGCCGAGGATCGCGAAATTGCGGCTGGTTGCGGTCGGGAAGATCGTGGTGTCGGCCGCGTAGCTGGTGCGGAAATCGCCCGAGGGGATGAGTGTGCTTGTCGCCATTGATCAGACCCGCTCAATATCTTTGGTGCCGAACAGGCCGTACGGTTTGATCATCAGGATGATGATCAGGACGTAGAACGGCGCGATCTCGTAGAGATTGCCCCAGTGCAGATACTGGCTGTCGACATACTGGGCGACATTTTCCAACAGCCCGATGATGATGCCGCCGAGCACGGCGCCGCCGACCGAGTCGAGCCCGCCCAGGATCGCGGCCGGAAACACCTTGATGCCGTAGGCGGAGAGGCCGGACGACACGCCGTTGACCACGGCGACCACGACGCCGGCGACCGCCGAGACGGTGGCCGAGATCGCCCACGCCATCGCGAACACGTTCTTGACGGAAATGCCGAGCGACTGCGCGACCTGCTGGTTGAAGGCGGTGGCGCGCATCGCCAGGCCGTATTTCGAGGCGCGGAAGAACCAGGCCATGCCGACCATCATGGCGAGCGAGACCACGAGGCTCATGACATAGACGGTCTGGATCTGCAGCCCGAACAGGCTGACCGACTGGCTCTGGAACACGCGCGGGAACGGCTGCGGGTTGACGCCGAAGATCCACTTCAGCGCGGCCTGGAACACCGTCGACAGGCCGATCGTCACCATGATCACGGAGATGATCGGCTCGCCGATCATCGGACGCAGGATCACGACCTGGATCGCGATGCCGAAGATGAACATGAAGACCAGCGTGATCGGCATGCCGACCCAGAACGGCACTTGATACTTCGTCAGCAGCGCCCAGCACACCCAGGCGCCGACCAGCAGCAATTCGCCCTGCGCGAAGTTCACGACCTGCGTCGCCTTGTAGATCAGCACGAACGACATCGCGACCACGCCGTAAAGCGTGCCGACCACGAGGCCGTTGACGATCAGCTGGATCAGGAACTGGGTGTTCATGGGGTGCGGTCGCTCCGAACTGCGGCGCCAGCACCCTCTCCCCTTGTGGGAGAGGGTGGCTTCGCAAAGCGAAGCCGGGTGAGGAGTTGTCTCCGCATCGCGATCGTGGAGAGGGTACCCCTCACCCAAGCGAGTTCGTGTCGACTGGCGGTGTAGCCCTCTCCCACAAGGGGAGAGGGCACATTCATGAGCACCGCGCTCCGGTCGCGCAAGACAGTCATTCCGCGGCCTCCGCGAGCACGGCGCGGGCGAGGTCGACGACCTCGAGCGTGGTGCGGACGCGCTGCGTCGAGCCGTCCTGGAAGCGGATCACGGTGTCGACGGGGATGCGGGCCTTGCCGCGGTAGATCGCATCGATGATGTCGGCGTATTTCTCGTTGATGACGCCGCGGCGGACTTTTCTGGTCCGGGTCAGCTCGCCGTCATCGGCATCGAGCTCCTTGTAGAGCAGCAGGAAGCGCGAGATGCGTTGCGCAGGCGGCAGGGTAGCGTTGACCGTTTCGACCTCTTTCTTGAGCAGCGCATAGACCTCGGGCCGCGAGGACAGGTCGGTGTAGGTCGTGAACGAGATCCGGTTCTTCTCCGCCCATTTCGAGATGATCGAGTAGCGGATGCAGATCATCGCGGCGAGTGCGTCGCGGCCGGCGCCGAGCACCACCGCTTCGGCGACATAGGGCGAGAACTTCAGCTTGTTCTCGATATATTGCGGCGAGAAGCGCTCGCCGCGCGAGGTCTCGGCGAGATCCTTGATGCGGTCGATCACGACAAGCTGCCGGTTGTCGTTGTAGTAGCCGGCATCGCCCGAATGCATCCAGCCGTCCTTGATGTCGGCGACCGAGGCTTCGGGGTTCTTGTAATAGCCGTGGAACATGTTGGGATGCCGGACCACGATCTCGCCGACGCCGTTGACGTCGGCATTGTCGATGCGGATCTCGATGTCATCGGCCATCGGCACGCCGGTGGTGTCGGGATCGACCTTGCCTTCGGGATGCAGCGTATAGGCGCCGAGCAGCTCGGTCTGGCCGTACAGAGTGCGCAGCGGCACGCCCATCGCCTGGAAGAACTTGAAGGTGTCCGGCCCGAGCGCCGCGCCACCGGTCGCCGCCGAGCGCAGCCGCGTGAAGCCGAGCCGGTCGCGCAGCGCGCGGAACAGGAGCTGGTCGGCGAAAACAGAACGCTTGCCCTCGGCAAGCGCCGCCAGCCCGGTCTTCATGCCGAGGTCATAGAGCCGCTGCTTGAACGGCGAGGCGTCCATCACCCCGGCGCGGACGTCGGCCGCGATCGATTCCCAGACCCGCGGCGCGAACAGCACGAAGGTCGGCGCGATCTCGCGGAAGTCGTGCATCATGGTGTCGGGCTCTTCGACGAAGTTGACCTTCATCCGGGAGAGCAGCCCTTTGCCCAGCGCGTAGATCTGTTCCATGATCCAGGGTAGCGGCAGCACCGAAACATATTCGTCGGCCGGCCCCTTCGGATCGAAGGCGAGATAGGTCGCGCAGTGCCGCAGCACGCGCCCGGCCGAGAGCATCGCGAGCTTCGGATTGGCCGTCGTGCCCGAGGTCGTGCAGAGGATCGCGACGTCCTCGCCCTTCGTGGCGTCGACCAGCCGCTCGTAGAGCCCAGGCTCGCGCGCGGCGCGATTGCGGCCCAGCGCAACGAGCTTGCTCGCCTCCATCAATCGCGGATCGTCGTATTTGCGCATGCCGCGCGGGTCGGAATAGACGATGTGCTTGAGGCGGGGCACGCGATCGGCCAGGCCGAGCAGCTTGTCGACCTGTTCCTCGTCCTCGGCGAAGACCAGTTTGGCCTCGCCATAGGTCAGGAGATAGGCAGCCTCCTCGTCCAGCACGTCGCGGTAAAGACCGAGGCTCATCGCGCCAATCGCGTGGGCCGCGATCTCGGCGGCGACCCAGTCCGGCCGGTTGTCGCCGATGATGCCGATCACGTCGCCGCGGCCAAGCCCGAGCTCGACCATGCCGAGCGCGAAATCATGGGTGCGGGTCTGGTAGTCGTTCCAGGTGAATTCGCGCCACAGCCCGAAATCCTTCTCGCGCAGCGCGATCTCTTGGCCGTGCTCCTTCGCGTTCAGGCGCAGCATCTTGGGAAAGGTGTCGGCCCGCGCGGCGCGACCGGCATAGTCCATCATGCCGCGCTCTCCTGCACCGCCGGCTTGTCGTCGGGGTCGACCAGCACTTCGTCTTCCTCGCCGAGATAGGCGCGCTTGACATGGGGATCGGCGAGCACGGTGGCCGGATCGCCCTCGGCGATCTTGCGGCCGAAATCGAGCACCATGACGCGGTGGGAGATGTCCATCACGACGCCCATGTCGTGCTCGATCATCATCACCGTCATGCCGAACTCTTCGTTGAGATCGACGATGTAGCGCGCCATGTCTTCCTTCTCTTCGAAGTTCATGCCGGCCATCGGCTCGTCGAGCAGGATCAGTTGCGGCTCGAGCGCCATCGCGCGGGCGAGCTCGACGCGCTTGCGCAAGCCGTATGGCAGGGTGCCGGCGGTGGCCTTGCGAACCGACTGCAGGTCGAGGAAGTCGATGATCTCCTCGACCTTGCGACGGTGCTCCAGCTCCTCGCGGCGCGCGCCGGTCAGCCAGTACAGCGATCCCGTGATGAAGTTGTTCTTCAGGAGGTGATGGCGGCCGACCATGATGTTGTCGAGCACGCTCATGTGGTGGAACAGCGCGAGATTCTGGAAGGTCCGGCCGATGCCGAGCCGGGGCCGCGCGTTCGGGTTGAGGCCGGTAATGTCCTGGCCGCGATAGAACAGCTGGCCTTCGGTCGGCCGGTAGCGGCCGGAGATACAGTTGACGATCGAGGTTTTGCCGGCGCCGTTCGGGCCGATGATGGAGAACAGCTCGCCCTCGTTGACGCCGAAGCTCACTTCGGTCAGCGCGCGGACGCCGCCAAAGCGCAATGAGACTCCGCGCACCTCGAGACTATTAGCCACCCTGTTCCCTCCAGATACGGGCGCTTAGGCGCGCTCTTTATCTTCGCTTCGATCCTGCTTCGATCTTGCACTTCGATCTTACATGGGCCACCGAAGGGAGACCATCCGACTAATGATGCCGGCGTTCGGGAGATCGCTCGCCCCGATCGCCTGCGTCATGCGCGGTAACGCCGCACCCTGCCTGCAAGCCCGTCTCTCACGTCGTCCGCCTTCAGCGATCCATCGAGGAGCTGCGCGACGTTACGCGAGGTGGCTCTGAATACGAGAAAGCGATAGGTTGAATTGTCATGTGCCCGACATTTGGTCAGGAATTTTCGCTGGCATTCCAGGCCCCGGGTCCCTGGCTTCGCGCACGGCGTTGCTGCGGTGCAATATCTTTGCAGTATCTTGGGGTGGGATGCCGTCGCTAGAATGATTGCTGCTGATTACCTGAGGCGCATCGCGGCCTGGTCGCGCGAACTGAGCGAGCAAGAAATCGAAATCGCGCGCGCCGGCATTTCCGAGAAATCCTACCGCGCCAACGAATTCATCTTCATGCGCGGCGACAATTTCCAGTACTGGACCGGCATCGTCACCGGGCTGGCGCGCATGGGCATCGTCTCGCGCGGCGGCAAGGCGGCGAGTTTCGCGGGCCTCACCGCAGGCGCGTGGTTCGGCGAGGGGACCGTGCTCAAGAATGAGCCCCGGCGCTACGATGTGGTCGCGCTGCGCGACACGCGACTGGCGATGATGGATCGCCGGACCTTCGTCTGGCTGTTCGAGAACAGCGTCGGCTTCAACCGATTCCTGGTCGGCTCGCTCAATGAGCGGCTCGGCCAGTTCATCGCGCTGCTCGAATATGGCCGCACGCTGGACGCCACGGCGCGGCTGGCGCGCTCGATCGCCTCGCTGTTCAATCCGATTCTCTATCCCGACCTGACGCTGCACCTCGAGATCACCCAGGAGGAGATCGGGGCGCTGTCGGGAATCTCCCGGCAGAATGCCAACCAGTGCCTGAAGCGGCTCGAGCGGGAAGGGCTGTTGCGGCTCGAATATGGCGGGGTGACCATCCTCAACCTCGACCGGCTGCGCCACTATGGCGAGTGACGGGTTCCGGGCGCATTGAGCCGTTTTCGCAGGCCTAAAGTCCTGATTTCAAACGATTAAGCCATTAGACTTGGGGCAGGCTGGATGCTACAGACCGGCCTCGTCGGGATCGCGCGGTTTTCGCGCTCTCTGGAGATGACATGGCGGTTAAGGATTCGGCGGCTCAGGACTCAAAGCGGCGCGTTGCGCTGATCACCGGCGTTACCGGGCAGGACGGCGCGTATCTCGCCGAATATCTGCTCGGTCTCGGCTATACCGTGCACGGGATCAAGCGGCGGTCGTCCTCGTTCAACACCGCGCGCGTCGACCATCTCTACCAGGACCCGCATGCCGGCAACGTGCCGTTCCTGATGCACTACGGCGACATGACGGATTCGACCAATCTGATCCGGCTGGTGCAGCAGATCCGGCCGACCGAGATCTATAACCTCGCCGCCCAGAGCCACGTCCAGGTCAGTTTCGAGAGTCCGGAATACACCGCCAACGCCGACGCGATCGGCGTGCTGCGGCTGCTGGAGGCGATTCGCATCCTCGGCATGGAAAAGGAAACGCGGTTCTACCAGGCCTCGACCTCGGAGCTTTACGGGCTCGTGCAAGAGGTGCCGCAGAAGGAGACCACGCCATTCTACCCGCGCTCGCCCTATGGCGTCGCCAAGCTCTACGGCTACTGGATCACGGTGAACTACCGTGAGGCCTACGGCATGTTCGCCAGCAACGGCATCCTGTTCAACCATGAGAGCCCGATCCGCGGCGAGACCTTCGTGACGCGCAAGATCACCCGCGCCGTCGCCCGAATCGAGGTCGGCCTCGAGAACAAGCTCTATCTGGGCAATCTCGACGCCAAGCGCGACTGGGGCCACGCCCGCGACTATGTCGAGGGCATGCACAGGATCCTGCAGGTGGACGAGCCCGGCGACTTCGTGCTCGCGACCGGCGAGACGCGGTCGGTCCGCGAGTTCGTCGAGCTGGCGTTTGCGGAGGTCGGCCGCAGCATCGAATGGCGCGGCAAGGGCGTCGAGGAGGTCGGTATCGACAAGGCGTCCGGCAACCCCCTGGTACAGATTGATCCGACCTATTTCCGCCCGACCGAGGTCGATCTTCTGATCGGCGACGCCAGCAAGGCGCGCGCCAAGCTCGGCTGGGCGCCGAAGACGCCGTTCGCGCAGCTGGTGAAGGAAATGGTCGCCAGCGATCTCGTCGAGGCCAGGCAGGATGCGGCCAATGGCAAGCACGGCGTTTGAGCTGAAGGGCAAGACGGTCTTCGTTGCCGGCCATCGCGGCATGGTCGGCTCGGCGCTGATGCGCCGGCTGGCGCGCGAGGAGGCCGACCTCCTGACGGTGTCGCGCAGCGAGGTCGACCTGCGCGACCAGGCCGCGGTGAATGCCTGGTTTGCCGCGAAGCGGCCGCAGGCTGTATTCCTCGCTGCCGCCAAGGTCGGCGGCATCGTCGCCAACAACACGCTGCGGGCGGAATTCCTCTACGACAATCTGGCGATCTCGAGCAACGTGATCCAGGCGGCCCACGTCAATGGATGCGAGAAGCTGATGTTCTTCGGCTCGTCCTGCATCTATCCGCGCCTGGCGCCGCAGCCGCTGCGCGAGGATTCGATGCTGACCGGCCCGCTGGAGCCGACCAACGAACCCTATGCCATCGCCAAGATCGCCGGCATCAAGATGGCCGAGGCCTATCGCAGCCAGTACGGCGCCGATTTCATCAGCGTGATGCCGACCAATCTCTACGGTCCCGGCGACAATTATCACCCCGAATACAGCCACGTCGTCGCCGCGCTGATCCGCCGCTTCCACGAGGCCAAGGTTTCGGGCGCCGGCAACGTCGCGGTGTGGGGCACCGGCACGCCGCGCCGCGAATTCCTCTATGTCGACGATCTCGCCGACGCCTGCATCCATCTGATGAAGGCCTATTCCTCGCCCGAACTGGTCAATATCGGCACCGGCGAGGACATCACCATTGCCGAGTTCGCGCGCGTCGTCGCGGCCGCCGTCGGCTATCGCGGCGGGATCAGCTTCGACACGTCGCGCCCGGACGGCACGCCGCGCAAGCTGCTCGACGTCGGCCGGCTGGCCAGGCTCGGCTGGCGCGCCACCACCTCACTCGAGGATGGCATCGCCCTCGCGTACCAGGCCTATCTGCGCGAGACGAAGTGACGCGGTGAACCTCGCACCCTCCGACTGAGAATATCTGTCGGCTTGGCGACGCTGCGCGGCTAGGATGCGCGTGCCCAAGCGTGCCGCAAGAGCCGCCAGTGCGTCGGAGGAGACATCATGAAGGTTCTACGCCGCCAGTTCCTGCAACTTGCAGCTACGGCTGCGCTTCCGCTCACATTTGGAAAAGCGATTGCCGAGGCCTATCCGGCGCGGCCGGTTCGCCTCGTGATCGGCTATACGCCCGGCGGTTCGGCGGACCTGACGGCGCGGCTGATGGGGCAGTGGCTGTCGGAAAAGCTCGGGCAATCCTTCATTGTCGAGAACCGGCCGGGCGGCGGGACCAACATCGCCACGGAGCAGGCGCTGCGCGCGGCGCCCGACGGCTACACGCTGCTGCTGGTCGCGCCGGCAAATGCGATCAATGCGACGCTCTACCAGAAGCTCCCCTTCGACTTCATGCGCGAGATGGAGCCGATCGCGGGCATTATTCGCTTTCCCAACGTCGTGGTGGTGCACCCCTCGCTGCCGATCAAGTCGATTCCCGAATTGATCGCTTATGCAAAGGCCAATCCCGGCAAGCTCAACATGGCGTCCTCAGGCAACGGTTCGACGATCCACATGTCGGGCGAACTGTTCAAGATGCTGACCGGCATCAACATGCAGCACGTGCCCTACCGGGGCGGCGCGCCGGCGCTCACCGATATGCTGTCCGGCGTGATGCAGGTGATGTTCGACAATCTTCCGACCTGCGCCGAGCACGTCAAATCCGGCAAGCTGCGCGGACTTGCGGTCACCAGCACGACCCGTTCGGACGTGCTTCCGGACCTGCCGCCGGTCGCCGACTTCCTGCCGGGTTACGAGGCGAGCGCCTGGTACGGCCTCGCGGCGCCGAAGAACACGCCGCCTGAAATCGTCGACAGGCTCAACAAGGCCGTCAATGAAATCCTCGCCGATCCCAAAGCCAAGGCGCGGTTTACCGAGCTCGGCGCGATCATGCTGCCGGGTTCGGCCGCCGACTTCGGCAAACTGGTGGCCGACGAGACCGAGAAGTGGGGCAAGGTGGTCAGGTTCGCCGGCGCCAAAGTGGACTAAAGCGCGATGAGATTCGGTCAAATCGTCATCGCGCTTTAACTTGTTGTTTAAGCATGGTCTTCCCGGAAAACCGCTTCCCACTTCTCCGGATCATGCTTTAGCTTCGCGCCGTCGCGCGCGGTGGATTTTTTGAAAGCGCCGCCGCCATCGCCGATATCAGCGGCCGCATGAAGAAGGCGTCTTCGGCCGGGTAGATGTCGGTGCGCAGGCCGTGGGATTTGAGCTCGTCCGATACCGCCGGTCCGACGGAAGCGATCGGCGTACCCTCGAACCCCTGGCGCAACCTGTCCTCGCAACCGCGCGCCCGTGCCACCTCGATGAGCCGACGGACCTGACCGAGATTGGTCAACGCGATCGCGTCGATGCGGCCCTGCGCCATCTCCTCGATCGCGGTGACGATGTTGGCGTCGGCGGCCTGCGCATCATAGACATAGGGCAGCACCGTATCGACCTCGGCGCCCTGTGCCTTGATCGCGCCGATCAGGGTGGCATGATCCTTGTCCGGATAGAGCTGCAAGCCGAGCCGATGGCCGGTCAGGTCGAGCTTCGACAGCATCTCCGCGACGCCTTCCGACGTCGGCTTCTCGGTCGTCATTTGCGGTTCCAGGCCGATCTCGCGCAGCGCCCGGCCGGGCTTGGGGCCGCGGGCGAATTTGCGCGCCTTGGCGAGGCCATCGATGAACTCCCGCTCGACGCCGATCCGGCGCACGACCTTCATCAGCCGGCGCAGCCCTTCGCCGGTCATCAGCACGAGATCGTCGAGCGGCCGTTCGATGGCGCGGCGAATCCAGCCCTCGATCGGCGCCGCATCAGGCGCATCGTGGATGGTGAACATCGGGCATTGCAGCACGTCGGCCCCCTGCTCGGCGAGCAGGCGGGAAAACTGCGCCTCCTCGCGCGTCTCGAGGATCAGGATGCGGTAGCCGTTCAGCCGTTCAGCCATGATGGTCCCTAACAAACATTGTCGTCATTTGTTCGATTTGACCCCCGCGCCGGGATTGGCGCAAGGCCGCCTGCGGTGTAGACGAGGGCCGAAAATGACCGTTCCACCAATCTGCTCAAGCTTTGGTCAATTGGCATGCCCGACCATCAGTTCGTTTTGACCCTGTCCTGTCCGGACCGTCCGGGAATCGTCTCGGCAGTCTCGACGTTTCTCGCCCATAACGGCCAGAACATCCTGGACGCCCAGCAGTTCGATGACGTGGAGACCGGCAAGTTCTTCATGCGCGTGGTGTTCACCGCGGCCGACCTCGCGGTCGAACTCGCGGCGCTGCAGACCGGCTTTGCCGCGATCGCCGAACGCTTCGGCATGGAATGGCAGATGCGCGATCGCGCCAGCCGCCGCCGGGTGATGCTATTGGTGTCGAAGTCCGATCACTGCCTGGTCGACATCCTCTACCGCTGGCGCACCGGCGAGCTCGAAATGATCCCGACCGCTGTTGTCTCCAACCATCCGCGCGAGACCTATGGCTCGCTCGATTTCGGCGATATCCCGTTCCATCATCTGCCGGTGACGAAGGAGACCAAGCGGCAGCAGGAAGACGCGGTGTGGAAGCTGGCCCAGGACACCAAGACCGATCTCGTGGTGCTGGCCCGCTACATGCAGATCCTGTCGGACGAGATGTCGGCGCGGCTGTCGGGCCGCTGCATCAACATCCATCATTCCTTCCTGCCGGGCTTCAAGGGCGCCAAGCCCTACCACCAGGCGCATGAGCGCGGCGTCAAGCTGATCGGCGCCACCGCGCATTACGTCACCAGCGATCTCGACGAGGGGCCGATCATCGATCAGGACGTCGAGCGCATCAGCCATCGCGACACGCCTGAGGACCTCGTGCGCAAGGGGCGCGACATCGAGCGCCGGGTGCTGGCGCGCGCGATCCGCTACCATCTTGCCGACCGCGTCATCCTCAACGGGCGCAAGACCGTGGTGTTCGTGGACTGATCCGCGGTTCACTCGGCTGTCGCGCTTTGACGGCTATGGTATAGCCCTGCAACGAGGCGCTGCATGAAACTCATCCACATGAGCGACATCCATCTGACGAGGCCGGGGCGGGCGATCTTTGGTCGCGATCCGCTGCGGAATTTCGATCGCGCGCTCGATCAGGTGCTTGCCGATCATCGCGACGCCGAACTCATGGTGATCACGGGTGATCTTTCCGATCTCGGTGAGCTCGCGGACTATCATTTGCTGCGCGAGCGCCTGAGCGGATTTCCGATCCCGGTGCGGCTTTGCATCGGCAACCACGACCATCGCGCGACGTTTCTCGACGTGTTTCCCGAATGCGCCGACACGGACGGATTCGTACAAGGGGTTCACGACGCTTCCTTCGGCCGCTGCCTGCTGCTCGACACGTACGAGCCGCAGACGGCCGCCGGCAGCTTTTGCCGGACGCGGCAGTCCTGGCTGGAGCGGCAGCTAGCGGAGCATGACGGGCCATTCTTCCTGTTCATGCACCACAATCCATTCCCGACGCATATCGGTCCGCTGGACCGGATCGGGCTGCTCGATGATACCGCGTTCCGGTCGATCGTCGCGAGGCACCGAAGCAAGATCAGGCACATCTTCTTTGGTCACTGCCATTTGGTGCTCAGTGGTTCGGTTGCCGGCGTCCCCACAACCTCGCTGCGTGGAACGAACCACGCCAGCTATCCCGTGTTCGCGGACGTGCTGACCGTTGCCGATCTGCCGGAGGCCTACGGCGTGGCCTTCATGGGCGCTGACTACGTCACCGTGCACATGGTGGAGTTCGGCTACCGCGGCGAAATCCTCAGCGAGGATTCCCTCGACTAGGCTGTCCCCGGGCCCGTCACAACGCGATGAAAGCCCAGCCGTGCAGCCGGATGCTCAATGGACCGCGTCCTGCGCGGTCGAGGCCGGCTTCGCCTCGTCGCCACGCTGGGCCGCAGGCATCAGCCGCTTGCGTTCCCGATCCTGCATGAACTTGTCGTATTCCGGGGTGCCCGGCCGCGGCGGCGCATCCGCCGGCAGGCCGCCGGCCCAGGCTGGAATGGTGTCGGCCATGCCGGCCGAGAGCTTCTGGTTCATGGAACTGCATCCCCCGAGCGCGCCGGCCGCGAGCGTGAGGGCAGTCAGGACAGCGATGGGGCGCGTGACGATTGGCATTGGAAGCAGGATACAGCCCTGGTCTTTATGGATGATGATCTCGGGCGCGACCGTTCGGCTGCAATTGTGCTTGTTTGTTGACATTGCCGCTGCGTTTGTACGATCGTACAAATGAATCGAGCCGGAGCGGCGGCCTTGAATGCGCGAGACCGCTTCTCGCGGAGGCATTGAGTCTTGTGGAGCGATGTTGGTATCATGATACTTGTCTCTGCAGCCAGACCCGATCGCGTCGCGCGCGGCACACGTCCATCGTCCGATTGACAGAGGGCACGGGGAGACGCCTTGTCGCGTTGCGGCTTGGCCGTGCATGCTTGAGTTAAAACAAGGCAAGAGCCGGGACCAAGGCTCGATGCAGAAGAGCGGAAGGGGGAGGGACGTCGATGTTCAATCGTCGCAAAATGTTGCTGTGGGGCGCCGCTTCGGCCCTGCTTCCGGGGTTGTGCGCCAGCATGCCGGCGTGGGCGGACGACGCCGTCAAGATCGGGCTGATCCTGCCGATGACCGGCGGTCAGGCGTCGACCGGCAAGCAGATCGATAACGCCATCAAGCTCTACATGCAGCAGAAGGGCGACACCGTCGCCGGCAAGAAGATCGAGATCATCCTGAAGGACGACGCCGCGGTGCCGGACAACACCAAGCGGCTTGCGCAGGAGCTGATCGTCAACGACAAGGTCAATTTCATCGCCGGCTTCGGCGTGACGCCCGCGGCGCTCGCCGCGGCGCCGCTGGCGACGCAGGCCAAGATCCCGGAAGTCGTGATGGCGGCCGGCACCTCCATCATCACCGAGCGTTCGCCCTACATCGTGCGTACCAGCTTCACGCTGGCGCAGTCCTCCACCATCATCGGCGACTGGGCGGTGAAGAACGGCATCAAGAAGGTCGCGACGCTGACCTCCGACTATGCGCCAGGCAACGATGCGCTGACCTTCTTCAAGCAGCACTTCACCGCCGGCGGCGGCGAGATCGTCGAAGAGGTCAAGGTCCCGCTCGCCAATCCGGACTTCGCGCCGTTCCTGCAGCGCATGAAGGATTCCAAGCCCGACGCGATGTTCGTATTCGTGCCGGCCGGGCAGGGCGGCAACTTCATGAAGCAATATGCCGAGCGCGGGCTCGACAAGAGCGGCATCAGGGTGATCGGACCCGGCGACGTCATGGATGACGATCTGCTCAACAATATGGGCGATGCCGCGCTCGGCGCGGTGACGGCGCATCTCTATTCGGCCGCGCATCCGTCCGCGATGAACAAGGACTTCGTCGCCGCCTACAAGAAGGCGTTCGGCAACCGCCCGGGCTTCATGGCGGTCAGCGGCTATGACGGCATCCATCTGATCTACGAGGCGCTGAAGAAGACCAATGGTGCGACCGACGGCGACAAGCTGATCGAGGCGATGAAGGGCATGAAGTGGGAGAGCCCGCGCGGCCCGATCTCGATCGATCCGGAGACCCGCGACATCGTGCAGAACATCTATATCCGCAAGGTCGAGAAGGTCGACGGCGAGCTCTACAATGTCGAGTTCGCGACCTTCGAGGCCGTCAAGGATTCCGGCAAGACCAAGAAGTGACGCGCGAAAGCGCGTCATTCCGAGGCGCGCAATAGCGCGAACCTCAGATGCGCGATTGCGCATCGGGGGATCTCGAAATAATTGAAGAAGATTCCGGGTTCGGCGCAAGCGCTGCCCCGGAATGACGAGTCACCATCAGGTTTGCCGTCACTCCATGGCCTCTATCCTCACCAACCTGTTCGACGGCGTCGCTTACGGCATGCTGTTGTTCGTGCTCGCCTGCGGGCTTGCGGTGACGCTCGGGCTGATGAATTTCGTCAACCTCGCGCATGGCGCCTTCGCGATGGCCGGCGGCTATATCTGCGCCGTGCTGGTGAATAATTCCGGCTGGCCGTTCTTCGCAGGCCTGCCGCTCGCCTTTGTCGGCAGCGCCGTGATCGGCATTGCGCTGGAGCGCACGCTGTACCGCCATCTCTATAGCCGCAGCCATCTCGATCAGGTGCTGTTCTCGATCGGTCTGGTGTTCATGTCGGTCGCGGCGGTCGACTACATCATGGGATCGTCGCGGGTGTTCATCAAATTGCCGGCGGCGCTGGAGGGCCAGATCGACCTGTTCGGCGTCGGCATCGGCCGCTACCGGCTGATGATCGTCGTGATCTGCGGCTTGCTCACGCTGGCGCTGCAGTTGATCCTCGCCAAGACCCGGTTCGGCAGCCGGCTGCGCGCCGCAGTCGACGATCCGCGCGCGGCGATCGGGCTCGGCATCAACGTGCCGCAGGTGTTCGCCTTCACCTTTGCGTTCGGCTGCGGCCTCGCCGGCCTCGGCGGCGCGTTGAGCGCGGAGATCCTCGGGCTCGATCCGTATTTCCCGCTGAAATTCATGATCTACTTCCTGATCGTCGTCACCGTCGGCGGCTCTTCCTCGATCACCGGACCGTTCCTGGCGTCGCTTTTGCTCGGCATCGCCGACGTCGCCGGCAAGTATTACGTGCCCAAGCTCGGTCCGTTCGTGATCTACACCGTCATGATCGTGATCCTGCTCTGGCGTCCCAACGGCCTGTTCGGCCGTACCGCGGCGCGGTGAGGCGGGCATGACGGCGCTATCAGACGTTTCCACTCACGCGATGGCCAGCGCGCGCTGGCGGATCAGCGAGGTCGCCTTCTGGGCGCTGGCGCTCGCCTGCGCCTTCCTGTTCCCGTCGCGCTATTTGATCATGACCGACATCGTACGGCTCGGTTTGTTCGCGCTGTCGCTCGACCTGATCCTCGGCTACGCCGGCATCGTTTCGCTCGGCCACGCGGCCTTCTTCGGCGTCGGCGCCTATTCGGCCGGCTTGCTGGCGCTGCACGGCATCATCAACGAGCCCGTCATCGCGCTGGTTGCCGCCGGTCTGGTTGCGGCGCTGCTCGGTTTCCTGACCAGCTTCCTCGTCATCCGCGGCGTCGACCTGACACGGCTGATGGTGACGCTCGGCATCGCGTTGCTGCTGGAAGCGCTCGCCGAGCGCTTCTCCAACATCACCGGCGGCACTGACGGCCTGCAGGGCATCGAGATGCAGCCGATCCTCGGGCTGTTCACCTTCGACATGTTCGGCAAGACCGGGTTCTTCTACTCGCTGATCGTGCTGTTCATCCTGTTCCTGCTCGCCCGCCGCGTGGTGCATTCGCCGTTCGGCCTGTCGCTGCGCGCGATCAGGAACAATCCGCTGCGCGCGGCCGCGATCGGCGTGCCGGTCAACCGCCGCCTGTTCGCGGTCTATACGCTCGCCGCCTTCTATGCCGGGATCGCCGGCGCGCTGTTCACCCAGACCACGGCACTCGCCTCGCTCGACGTGTTCTCCTTCGAGCGCTCCGCCGACCTGATGCTGGTGCTGGTGATCGGCGGCACCGGCTATCTCTATGGCGGGCTGATCGGGGCCGTCGTGTTCAAGATGCTGCAGGAGCTGTTTCAGAGCATCACCCCGCAATACTGGCTGTTCTGGATCGGCCTCGTGCTGGTCGTGATCGTGCTGGTCGGCCGCGCGCGCATCCATCGCTGGGTGCTGTTCGTGCCGAACCTGATCATCCGCCAGTTCGCCGGCCGCAAGGCCGCCGTCGCCGTGCCGGAGAGCGACGCGTCATGACGATCGCGCTGGAAACACGAGGCCTCGAAAAATCCTTCGGCGCCCTTCGCGTCACCCGCGATCTTTCGCTGAAGGTGATGCAGGGCGCCCGCCACGCGCTGATCGGGCCGAACGGCGCGGGCAAGACCACCGTGATCAATCAGCTGACCGGCGTGCTGACGCCGAACAGCGGGCGCATCCTGCTCGAAGGCAGCGACATCACCGGTCTGTCCGTGCACAAGCGGGTGCTGCGCGGGTTGTCGCGCACCTTCCAGATCAACCAGCTCTATCCCGACCTGACCCCGCTCGAAACCATCGGGCTTGCGGTCTCCGAACGGTTGGGCCGCGGCGGCGACTGGTGGCGACGGATGGGGACCCGGAGCGACGTCAATGCCGAGATCGCCGATATCCTGTCGCGCTTCCATCTGCTCGACGTGATGACGGAGTTCACCTCGACCTTGCCCTATGGCAAGCAGCGCCTGCTCGAGATCGCGGTCGCGATCGCCGCGAAGCCGCGGGTGCTGCTGCTCGACGAGCCCGCGGCCGGCGTGCCCGAGAGCGAGCGCCACGATATCCTGGCGGCGGTCGCGGCACTGCCGCGCGACGTCACGGTGCTCCTGATCGAGCACGACATGGACCTCGTATTCTCCTTCGCCGACCGCATCTCGGTGCTGGTCAATGGCGGCCTGCTCACCGAGGGCGCGCCCGACGAGGTCGCGCGCGATCCGCAGGTGAGGGCGGTCTATCTCGGCGAGGCGGCCGATGCCTGATCTTCTTTCCATCCAGGGCCTGCGTGCCGGATACGGCGAGGCGGTGGTGCTGCCCGATATGTCGCTGGCGCTTGCGGAGGGCCAGGTGCTCGCGCTGCTCGGCCGCAACGGCACCGGCAAGACCACGCTGATCAATTCGATTGTCGGCATCGTCAGGCGCCTCAGTGGCAGCGTCGCGCTCGCAGGCCACGACATCACGGCGATGCGGCCCGACCAGCGCGCCCGCGCCGGGATCGGCTGGGTACCGCAGGAGCGCAACATCTTCCGCTCGCTGACGGTGGAGGAGAACATGACCGCGGTGGCGCAGCCCGGGCCGTGGACGGTCGAGCGGGTCTACGAGATGTTTCCGCGGCTGCAGGAGCGGCGCCGCAATTTCGGCAACCAGCTGTCCGGTGGCGAGCAGCAGATGCTGGCGATCGGCCGCGCGCTGACCCTGAATCCGAAAGTGCTGCTGCTCGACGAGCCGACCGAAGGCCTCGCGCCGATCATCGTTGAGGAATTGTTAAAAGCGATCGGAACCATCACGCGCTCGGGCGGCATCTGCTCGATCATCGTCGAGCAGAACGCGCAAAAGATTCTGGGGCTTGCCGACCGCGTTGTGATATTGGAACGCGGCACGATCGTGCATGATGCCGCAAGCAGCGCGCTGAAGGCCGATCCCTCCGTCCTCGAGCGCCACCTCGGCGTCTCCGGGGCCAAGGCACATTAGAAGGCACATTAGAAGGCACACTGGAAACGTCCGGGAGTTGACCATGCAGCGAACCAAGCCTCCGTTCCGCGCCGACGAGGTCGGCAGTCTGTTGCGGCCGCCGAAGATCAAGGAGGCGCGCGCCAGATTGGAGAAGGGCGAGATCTCGGCCGACGAGCTGCGCAAGGTCGAGGACATGGAAATCGAGAAGGTCGTGCACAAGCAGGCCTCGGTCGGCCTGAAGCTTGCGACCGACGGCGAGTTCCGCCGCTCCTGGTGGCACTTCGATTTCCTCAGCCACCTGACCGGCTGTGAGCTGTTCCATCCCGACATGGGCATCCAGTTCGCCGGCGTGCAGACCCGGCACGACGCCATCAGGGTGATCGGCAAGCTGGATTTCTCCGATCATCACCCGATGCTCGATCACTTCCGCTTCCTGAAGAAGTACGCCGACCAGGCGCATGTCACGCCGAAGATGACGATCCCCTCGCCGGCGGTGCTGCATTTCCGCGGCGGCCGCAAGCTGATCTCGAAGGAAGTCTATCCGGACCTCGAGGAATTCTATCAGGATCTCGGCAAGACCTACCGCAAGGCGGTCAAGGCGTTCTACGATGCCGGCTGCCGCTATTTGCAATTCGACGACACGGTGTGGGCCTATCTGTGCTCGCAGGAGGAATTGCAGAAGTCGCGCGACCGCGGCGACAATCCGGACGGTTTGCAGGAGATCTACGCCCGCGTCATCAACTATGCGATCGCCGACCGTCCGTCCGACATGGTGATCACGACCCATGTCTGCCGCGGCAATTTCCGCTCGACCTGGATCTCCTCCGGCGGCTACGAGCCGGTCGCCGAGACCCTGCTCGCCGGCACGAATTACGACGGCTACTTCCTCGAATATGATTCCGACCGCGCCGGCGGCTTCGAGCCGCTGCGCTTCCTGCCCAAGGGCAACAAGGTCGTGGTGGTCGGCGTCATCACCTCGAAGTTCGGCGAGCTCGAGAAGAAGGACGACATCAAGCGGCGGCTGGAGGAGGCATCCAGATTTGCCCCGATCGAGCAGCTCGCGGTGTCGCCGCAATGCGGCTTTGCCTCGACCGAGGAAGGCAACATCCTCTCCGAGGAAGAGCAGTGGGCCAAGCTGCGGCTCGCGGTCGAGGTCGCGAACGAGGTGTGGGGGAAGTGACGCGCTAGCGTCATTCCGGGATGGTGCGCGAGCACCAGGCCCGGAATCTCGAGATTCCCCGGGGCACAATTGCGCCCCTGAGGTTCGACGCTGCGCGTCGCCCCGGAGTGACGCTGTCCCGTCGCACCATCATTGCTCCGCCAGGTAGACCTCGCCGAGCAGCGACGAGTTCGACCACGGCACCTGCTTGCCCTTGGTCGCGGCGACGACCTCGGCGCGGACCCGCGTCAGCATCTGCTGCACCTCGAGGCCGGGCGTGCCGACATGGCGCGACAGCGCCGCCGAGAACGGGCTGTTGGCGCCTTCGCCGTCGAGCGCGACCTGGCCCGGCGCGGTCGCAAACGCGATCAGCGTGCCGGCGCCGAGCGTCGAGCCCGATCCGAGCGAGGCGGGCGCGGCAAGGCCGGAGCCCGCTTCGATGCCGCGGCTTGGACCCGCGGAGGCCTGCTGCGGCGCCATCGGATTGTTACGGCAGGCATCGAGGATCAGGATGTTGGTGCGGATCTGGTCGTCGAGCCCGGCCATGATGGTGTCCATGTCGACCATCGCGTCGGTGGCGCGGCTGCCTGCCTTGAACTCGATATCGACCGGCACGAGATAGTTGCGGCCGTCGACCTGCACGCCGTGACCGGCATAGTAGACCACGGCGATCTGCGACCGCGCCGCCTCGCGCAGGAAATCGTTGATTGTCTTCTGCATCGTGCTGCGATCGAGATCGAGCCCCTCGGAGACGGTGAAGCCGATGTCGCGCAGGCTCCTGGCGATGGCGCGCGCATCGTTGGGCGGATTGGGCAGCGCCTTGACATGCGCATAGGCGCCGTTGCCGATCACCAGCGCGACGCGCCGGCCGGTTGCTGCCGCCCGGACCGGCGCGGCGGGCGGGGCCGGTGCCGTGACGGAAGCGGCCGGTGGCGCGGCCGGGCTGCTCTCGGCGGCCGGCGCCGCCGCGGTCTTGCGCGGTGCCGCGTCGGCCTCCTTGAGCAGTGCGAGTCGCACTTTCGCGGTGGCCTGGTTGGCCTTGCTACCGGCATCGGACGCCACGCCTTCGAGCACCGAGGCGTAATCTTCCTTGGCATGCGCAGCATCACCCTTCGCTTCGTAGCTGAGGCCGCGCTGGGTATAGGCCGAGATCAGCACGCTGCCGGGCGGCGTCATGATGTTGACGGGCGCTTTGGCCTTGGCGAGCCGGATTGCCTCCGACGTGTCCGCAATCGCGCGCTCGATCTCGCCCTTGGCGCGCCAGATCACCGCGCGGCTGATCAGCGGCTGCGGCAGCGACGGGTCGATCCTGACCGCCTCGTTGATGTCGGCGAGCGCGCCGTCGAGATCGCCGAGCGCCCGCTTCGACGCGCCGCGGTTCTGATAGGAGAAGGCTGACTTCGGACCGGCCTTGATCGCAGCGTCATAGTCGGCGATCGCCTTGGCGTAGTCGCCCTTGCTGCGATAGGCGTTGCCGCGGTTGTGGAAGATGATGCCGCTCGGCGGCCCCATGCGCAGCGCATCGTTGAAGTCGGCGATCGCGATGTCGTACTCGCCCTTGTCGAAATAGGCCGAGCCCCGGAGATTGTAGATAGCGGTGCTGGGCTTGAGGCGCAGCGCCTCGGTGGCGTCGGATATCACCTGGGCGTAGTTGCCCTTCTTGTTCCAGCCGACCGCGCGCCAGAAATAGATGGTCGCGAGCCTCTCGCCGGAAAACACCTTCAGCGCGATGATCTTGCTGCAGGCGTCGATCATCTGGTCGGCCGGCGTGGTCTCGGTCGTGCAGAGCGGGCCGAGCTGGGAGCGCGCCTGGGCCAAACAGGGCGCCGACCAGAGCAGAGCGGCCAGGAGGGCGGGGATCAGGAGCAAGCGGCGCATCGGTCATCCGGGGGTAAAGCCGTCATGGCGATCGACGACGGCAGGGCGGTCCAAGAGACGGTCCAGGGGGGCGGTCCTGACTGTTTGGTGATCGGGCAGCAGAGGGGGGTTCAACTGGTGGGAAAATGGTGATAACACGCTGTCAGTCATCATTTCTGCCCACTTCCGTCCCACTCGCCGCTGCCCACCCCAGGCGCCATGAAGAACGACGAAATCCTCAGCCAGATCACGGATTTCTGCCGCCGCTCCGACATGGCGGAGACGACGTTCGGCCGCCGTGCCGTCAACGACGGCAAGCTGGTGTACCGGCTGCGCGAGGGCAAGCGCATCACCATCGATACGCTCGACCGCATCAACGCCTTCATCGCGACCTCGACGCCGGGCGGCGTGGCGCCGCCGCGTGGCCTCGTGGTGCCGCCGGAAAAGCGCGATCCACGGGGCAATTTCCGGTTCTTCGAGAACCGCCAGCGTTACCTGCTGTTCGTCCACACCTGCAGCGAGAAGCGAGTGATCGCCGACCGGGTCGCGCTGGAACTGGCGGCCATCCACCCGCGGCCGCCGGCGCTGCGGGTGTTCGATGCCGGAATGGGCGACGGCACGGTGCTGGCGCGGGTCCTGCGCGCCATGCATGGCCGCTTCCCACATATGCCGTTCTATGTCGCCGGCAAGGAACTGAGCCTCGAGGACGTCCGCCTCACCCTCGACAAGGTCCCTGACCGCCTGTTCGAGCATCCGGCCAGCGTCTTCGTGTTCACCAACATGTATTACGCCGAGGCGCCCTGGCTGACGCCGAAGAACTCCGCGGCGGCCGCCAGCATGATCTGGCACGAGGTGCCGCTCCGCGGGGCGTCCTCGGGTGAGTTCGAGGCCCAGATCGCCGAACTCGGTCCATTCCTGGAGCAGAACTGGCGGGCCAATCTCAGCCCCGGCAATGCGATGCCGATCTATGAGCGGCCGGTGGCGCTGGTCCTGTACCGCGACGATCACCGGTTCCTGCTCGATTCCATCATTCCGCGGGCCGGCCGCACCGAAGCCAATTTCGATCTTGTGATCGCCTCGCAACCGTACCGTGCCAAATCCTCGGTGAACTTCCGCGCCAAGCGGATCATCGCGCCGCTGGCCCGCGCGCTGCGCGGCGGCGGGCGGCTGATAGGAATCCACTCCCACGGCGGCGACCCCGGACTTGAAATCATTCAAGCGGTCTGGCCCGGAGAAAATCCTTTCGCCGTCAGCCGTCATGAGATACTGCGCGCGGTGAAATACGAACTGGGCTCCGCCGGACGCGAGCTGAACTTCAACGCCTACGCCGATAACCGTTCGATCTTCCGATATGATATGGAAGCGCTGCCCAATGAGGTAACCGGCTCGATCGGAACCTCGACGGCCTTTGCTGCGTGGAATGCGGCGGTGTATGTCGCGCAGATCGAAGATGAGCGGTTGACCGAAACGACCGAAAACGGACGAGCTCTCGAAGCCACACGCGAAGTTCTCCGCAAACACAACGGGCTGTGGTTCTACGACGAATCCTACGTCATCTCGCGGCGACGAGACTGACATGCCGGGGACATATTCACCAACCAACGTCGGACTTCGACTTAACAAGGGGTTTGCTTGATGCGCGCGTCTTACCTGTTCACCAGCGAGTCGGTCTCGGAAGGCCATCCGGACAAGGTCTGTGATCGTATCTCGGATGAGATCGTCGATCTGTTCTATCGCGAGGGACCGAAAGCGGGCATCGACCCGTGGCAGATCCGCGCGGCGTGCGAGACGCTCGCGACCACCAACAAGGTGGTGATCGCCGGCGAAACGCGCGGCCCGAGCTCGGTCACCAACGACCACATCGAGAGCGTGGTTCGCTCTGCAATCAAGGACATCGGTTACGAGCAGGACGGCTTCCACTGGAAGAACTGCGACATCGAGATCCTGCTGCATCCGCAGTCGGCCGACATCGCGCAGGGCGTCGACGCGCTGCAGCCGGGCGAGGTCAAGGAAGAGGGTGCCGGCGACCAGGGCATCATGTTCGGTTACGCCACCAACGAGACGCCGGACCTGATGCCGGCGCCGATCTTCTACGCCCACAAGATCCTGCGGCTGATCTCCGAAGCGCGCCACTCCGGCCGCGAGAAGGTGCTGGGCCCGGACTCCAAGAGCCAGGTGACCGTGCAGTACGAGAACGGCAAGCCGGTCGGCGTCCGCGAGATCGTGGTCTCGCATCAGCATCTGGTCGAGGACCTGTCGTCCAAGCAGATCCGCGACATCGTCGAGCCCTATGTCCGCGAGGCGCTGCCGAAGGAGTGGATCAGCGACAAGACGATCTGGCACATCAATCCGACCGGCAAGTTCTTCATCGGTGGTCCCGACGGCGACTCCGGCCTGACCGGCCGCAAGATCATCGTCGACACCTATGGCGGCGCGGCTCCGCACGGCGGCGGCGCGTTCTCCGGCAAGGATCCGACCAAGGTCGACCGCTCGGCCGCCTATGCCGCGCGCTATGTCGCCAAGAACATCGTCGCGGCCGGTCTCGCGGACCGCTGCACGCTGCAACTCGCCTATGCGATCGGCGTGGCGCGTCCGCTGTCGATCTACATCGACACCCACGGCACCGGTAAGGTGTCGGAGGATCAGCTCGAGAAGGCGGCGGCCAAGGCGATGGATCTGACGCCGCGCGGCATCCGCAGCCATCTCGATCTCAACCGCCCGATCTACGCGCGCACCTCGGCCTACGGTCATTTCGGCCGCACGCCCGACAATGAGGGTGGCTTCTCCTGGGAGAAGACCGATCTCGTCGAGCAGCTGAAGCGCGCGCTCTGATACTTGCGTCATTCCGGGGCGCTCGCGAGAGCGAGCGAACCCGGAATCCCTAATCATCATCTCGAGATTCCGGGTTTGCCTCTTCGAGGCGACCCGGAACGACCCGTTCAACAACAGGACGCTCAAATGAACGCCCCCACGAAGCCCGGCTTCACCGACTACATCGTCAAGGACATTGCGCTCGCCGATTTCGGCCGCAAGGAGATCTCGCTGGCCGAGACCGAGATGCCCGGCCTGATGGCCACCCGCGAGGAGTATGGCCCCAAGCAGCCGCTGAAGGGCGCGCGCATCGCGGGCTCGCTGCACATGACGATCCAGACCGCGGTGCTGATCGAGACGCTGGCCGCGCTCGGCGCCGACATCCGCTGGGTCTCCTGCAACATCTACTCGACCCAGGATCACGCCGCCGCCGCGATCGCCGCCGCCGGCATTCCGGTGTTCGCCGTCAAGGGCGAGACGCTGACCGAGTACTGGGACTACACCGCGAAGCTGTTCGACTGGCACGGCGGCGGCACGCCGAACATGATCCTCGATGACGGCGGCGACGCCACCATGCTGGTGCATGCCGGCTACCGCGCCGAGCAGGGCGACACCGCCTTCCTCGACAAGCCGGGCTCCGAGGAAGAGGAGATCTTCTACGCGCTGGTCAAGCGCCTCCTGAAGGAGAAGCCGAAGGGCTGGTTCGCCGAGATCGCCAAGAACATCAAGGGCGTCTCGGAAGAGACCACCACGGGCGTGCATCGCCTCTACGAGATGGCCAACAAGGGCACGCTCCTGTTCCCGGCGATCAACGTCAACGACAGCGTCACCAAGTCGAAGTTCGACAACCTCTATGGCTGCCGCGAATCGCTGGTCGACGGTATCCGCCGTGGCACCGACGTGATGCTGTCGGGCAAGGTCGCGATGGTCGCCGGCTTCGGCGACGTCGGCAAGGGCTCGGCCGCCTCGCTGCGCCAGGCCGGCTGCCGCGTCATGGTCTCCGAGGTCGATCCGATCTGCGCGCTGCAGGCGGCGATGGAAGGCTATGAGGTCGTGACCATGGAAGACGCGGCGCCGCGCGCCGACATCTTCGTCACCGCCACTGGCAACAAGGACATCATCACCATCGAGCACATGCGCGCGATGAAGGATCGCGCCATCGTCTGCAACATCGGTCACTTCGACAACGAGATCCAGATCGCTTCGCTGCGCAATCTGAAGTGGACCAACATCAAGCCGCAGGTCGACGAGATCGAATTCCCCGACAAGCACCGCATCATCATGCTGTCGGAAGGCCGGCTGGTGAACCTCGGCAATGCGATGGGCCATCCGTCCTTCGTGATGTCGGCCTCCTTCACCAACCAGACGCTGGCGCAGATCGAGCTGTTCGCCAACAACAAGGACAGCAAGTACGCCAAGAAGGTCTACGTGCTGCCGAAGACGCTGGACGAGAAGGTCGCCCGCCTGCACCTCGCCAAGATCGGCGTCAAGCTGACCGAGCTGCGCAAGGACCAGGCCGACTATATCGGCGTCAAGCAGGAAGGTCCGTACAAGTCGGATCACTACCGCTACTGATCCGCGGTCATCGCGAGCGATGAAGTGAAGAGCCCCGGCAAGGTCCGGGGCTTTTTGCTGGGCTGACTTGCAGGCGCCTCTCCATTCGTCAGGGCGACACCGATTGTGCGGCGCGGCCTGCATCTACAAGCCGTCGTCCCGGCGAAGGCCGGGACCCATACGCCGCGGCGGATGTTGTCGGCGGGACTCGTCATTCCAGCATCGCACAACAATGAACTTCGGTGGTTATGGGTCCCGGCCTTCGCCGGGACGACGATGAGGATGGTTCTGGGTTCATGATGTCAGCCAAGCTCTCGGTGTAATCACCCGCGCATGCGCATGAGAGAGCGGCTGAACACTCTGATCACTTCACCGCAATATCGACACCCCGCGCCGTGCCGTGCCCCAGCTGCCGCGAGATATCGCCCGCGTAGCCCCGCAACGCGACGGCGATCGCACTGTCCCAGCTGGCGTCGAAGGTGCCTTCCGGCCCTATCGCGGTGATGACGAGCGCAACGTGGCCGGCGTGATCGAACACCGGCGCGGCGAAGGCGTTGACGCCGGGCAGCGGATCGCCGATCGCCCGTGCCAGCCCGCGGCTGCGGACCTCGGCGAGGATCTCGGCTGTCTTCGCGTCCGCCGGCGGACGTTTCGGATTGTAGCCGACGCCGAGGCGATCGAGGCCGCTCTCGAGCGCGGTCCTGATCGCGTTCGGCGGCATGAAGGCGGCGAAGGCGCGGCCGGTCGCGGTCTCGAGCAGCGCCACCACCGATCCGACGCGCATCGCGATATGCACCGGATGGCTCGGCTCCTCGAGCCGTACCACGGTCGCGCCGTGGGTGCCCCAGACCGACAGCGACACCGCGTGATTGATGCTGTCGGCGAGCGCTGCGATCCGCGGCGTTGCGATCCGCACCGCGGACTGCCGGCGCAGGCTGATCAGGCCGAGCTCGAGCGCCAGCGCCCCGATCTCGTAGCGGCCGGTGGTCTCGTCCTGCTCGATCAGGCCGATGCGGGAAAAGCTGACGAGATAGGGATGCGCCTTGGCCGGCGGCATGCCGGCTTCGCGCGCGAGATCGCGCAGCATCATCGGTTCGCCGCTGCGGGCCAGCGCGCGGAGCAATTCTCCGCCGACCTCGATCGACTGTATGCCGCGGCTCTCTCTCGTCATGTGGCCCTGTTGGCGTTCCGGATTCGCAATTAGCAGGAAACCTTGCCGTCCGCGAGACACGAGGCAGCAGGATCAATCTGGCGCGTCATATCCGCCTCTATCACCGTCACCCTGAGGAGCGCGCATCTCGCGTGCGTCTCGAAGGGTCGACGGCCCCACTGGTGGCCGTGCATCCTTCGAGGCTCGCTCCGCTCGCGCCTCAGGATGACGGGTTTGACCTGCCCCTCTGCTCCGCCGCCTCACCCGCAATGTGCTTGCCTGCGATGTAGCCGAAGGTCAGCGCGGGCCCGAGCGTGATGCCGGCGCCGGGATAGTTGCCGCCCATGATGCTCGCCATGTCGTTGCCGGCGGCATAGAGGCCGGCGATCGGCTGGCCGTCGGCGTCGAGCGCGCGGGCATTGGCGTCGGTCCTTATGCCGGCATAGGTGCCGAGATCGCCGACCACCATCTTGATGGCGTAGAACGGCCCGTGCTGGATTGGCGCGATGCAGGGGTTGGGCCCGTGCAGCGCATCGCCCTGGTAGCGGTTATAGGCGCGCGAGCCCTTGCCGAAGGCGGGATCGCGGCCCTCCGCCGCGGTGCTGTTGAACTCCGCGACGGTCGCCTCGAGCGCCTTGGCGTCGATGCCGGCCTGCGCGGCGAGCTCCGTCAGCGTCGCGCCGCGCTTGAGATAGCCGGTCTTCAGATGATGGCCGAGCGGCATCGGGCGCGGCGGCACGCAGCCGAGGCCGTATTTGCGCAGCGTCTCGTGATCGCAGATCAGATGCGCCGCGATCTCCTCGCCGGGCTTCGCCGCCTTGATCATCGCCTGCACGAAGTCGTGGTAGGAATTGCCTTCATTGGCAAAGCGCCTGCCGTCGGCCATCACCGCGATCACGCCCGGCTTGGCGCGATCGATGAAATGCGGCATCACGCCCTTCGAGCCGTTCTTGCGCGTCGTGACCGAGACCGGCACCCAGGCCGCGGCATTCGGCAGCGAGTCGTCGACGCGGCCGCCGGCGGCTTCCGCAAGGCGCAAGCCGTCGCCGGTGTTGCCGACAGGGCCCGGCGAGTAATGCTCCTTTCCAGTCGGCGCATGCGGAAACATCTTCTGCCGTCGCGCGACGTCGTGCGGAAAACCGCCGCAGGCGAGCACCACGCCACGCTTCGCGTTGACGCGGATCGTGCGCCCTTCGCGCACGACGATTGCGCCGCGCACCACACCGTTCTCGACGATCAATTCGCGCACCGGCGAGTTGAGCCAGAGCGGGATCTTGAGGTCGAAAGCGGATTTCGCCAGCCGGCCGGCAAGCGCGTTGCCGTTGGTCAGCGTCATGCCGCGGCCGTTGCGCATCACGTCGATGGCGTGTTTCGACAGCCGTTTGGCGACATAGGCCGCCGAGGTCAGCGATCTCGTCGCGCGCATGAAATGCACGATCTCCTTGCCGGAGCCGAGCATCATGCCGAACACGGTGAGCTCGGGCAGGGGGCTGCCGAGATCCTTGAGGGCGTCGCCGAGCTCGTGGGCGTCGAACGGCCGCGTCACCATCGACCGGCCGCCCTGCGCGCCGCCGGGCGCTTCCGCATGATAGTCCGGGAAGGTCAGCGGCATGTCGAAGCGCACCGCGGTGCTGGTGGTGAAGAAGTCGACCGCTTTCGGCCCTTCGGTCAGGAACGCATCGACGCGCGCTGCGTCAAAGCTGTTGCCGGCCTCGTGGCGCAGATAGGTTTTGGCCTGATCGGGGCTCTCCTCGATGCCCCAGGCCTTGGCCAGCGAGGTGCCGGGAATCCACAGCCAGCCGCCGGAGCGCGCAGTGGTGCCGCCGAACCGCGGCTCCTTCTCGACCACCAGGACCTTGAGGCCGTGATGGCCGGCGGTGACCGCCGCGGACAGCCCGGCGCAGCCGGAGCCGACGACCAGCGCGTCGCAATCATAAACTTCTTCGTTGGCCACGCGATCGATCCTATTTCTTGAGCAGCGGGCACTTCGACTCGGAGACCGGACGATAGGCGTCCTCGCCCTTCACCGTCTTGACGATGTCGAGATAATCCCACGGCTCCTTGGATTCCGAAGGCTTCTTCACCTTCGCCAGATACATGTCGCGGATCACGCGGCCGTCCTCGCGCAGCTTGCCGCCATGCACGAAGGTGTCCTCGATCGGCAGCTCGCGCATCTTGGCCATCACCGCCTTCGGATCGTCGGTGCCGGCGGCCTGGATCGCCTTGAGATAATGCAGCACCGAGCCGTAGACGCCGGTCTGGATCATGGTCGGCATCACATTGGCACGGGCGTAGAACTTCTTCGACCAGGCGCGCGTCTTCTCGTCCATGTTCCAGTACGATGCCGTCGTCATGTAGGTGCCCTGCGCGGCGTTGAGCCCGATCGCATGCACGTCGGTGTCGAACATCAAAAGGCCGACCAGCTTCTGGCCGCCCTGCACGAGGCCGAACTCGCCGGACTGCTTGATCGAATTGTCGGTGTCCTGGCCGGCATTGGCGAACGCCACCACGTCGGCCTTCGAGCTCTGCGCCTGCAGCGCAAAGGAGGAGAAGTCGGCAGTGTTGGTCGGATGCTTGACGCCGCCGAGCACCTTGCCGCCCATCTCGTTGATGAAGCGCGTCGCATCCTTCTCGAGCTGCTGCCCGAAGGCGTAATCCGCGGTGACGAAGAACCAGGACTTGCCGCCTTCCTTGATCACGGCCGAGGCCGTCACCTTGGACAGTGCGTAGGTGTCGTAGGCGAAATGCACCGTATTGGGGCTGCACAATTCGTCGGTCAGCGAGCTCGCGCCGGGGCCGGACAGGAGCGCGATCTTGTTGCGCTCGCGCACCATGTTGTGCACGGCGATCGCGATGCCGGAATTCGGGATGTCGACGACCGCGTCGACCTTGCCGTTGTCGAACCAGCCGCGCGCGATCTGCACGCCGACATCGGTCTTCATCTGGTGGTCGGCGGAGATGATCTCGATCGGCTTGCCGAGCACGGTGGGGCCGAATTCCTCCACCGCCATCCTGGCTGCCTCGACCGAGCCTGGGCCCGAATTGTCGCGTCCCCAGCTCGACAGGTCGGTCAGCACCCCGATGCGCACGACGTCATCGGAAACCTGGGCGTGAGCGGCCGTGGTCATCGCCGCGACAATGGCTGCCGCCAGAAACTGTCTCATCATTCCTCCCTCTGGGTGTCCGCGCTTTTCGGCGGGTCATCTCAGGATTAGGAATTGTCTAATCAGTTTGTCAATGGCGAATTAAGTGTGTGAATAGTGTCACAAAGTTGGCGCCGGCGCGGCACGGCGCTTCACATTTGGTGAGCGAACGCTTACGTGGCTCATCCGGGACGACACCGCGGCAAGGCTTCCGGCTCAGTTGCCAGACCGCGCCGCAGTGCCAAGTCACTATGAAACAGGGGAATTTTCGCGGACGGCGACGCGTTTCGCCGCCCGGACCGGGCCACCCGTGAAGGGCAAGGCTCCTGCGGGGCGGGGCACGAAGGGCGTCGGCGGGCAGCGATCATAGACGGATCATGTTGAGACAGCTCTTCGCGCCGCAGCTCGTCATTCTTTACGTGCTGGTGGTCTCTACGCTCTACGTTCACTTCCGCGGCAAGCAGCGGTTGCGCTTCGCCCGCCAGCTCGGCGATCACTCGACCTACCTCGCGCCCTACAATGTGCTGATGTATGCCGGCTCCGCCGTGCCCAACACGCCGGTGATCCCGGTGGAGCAGTTTCCCGAGCTCAAGAAGCTCTCCGACAATTGGGAGACGATCCGCGACGAGGCCACGCGCCTGTTCGACGAGGGCTTCATCCGCGCCGCGGCCAAGAACAACGACTGGGGCTTCTATTCCTTCTTCAAGAGCGGCTGGAAGCGCTTCTATCTGAAATGGTACGACGACTTCCTGCCCTCGGCACGGACGCTGTGCCCGAAGACGGTGGAGCTGCTCAACTCGATCCCGAACGTGCATGGCGCGATGTTCGCGATGCTGCCGCCGGGCGGCAAGCTTGGGGCGCACCGCGATCCCTTCGCCGGCTCGCTGCGCTATCACCTTGGCCTCGTGACGCCGAACTCGAAACAGTGCCGCATCCTCGTCGACGGCGTCGAATGCGTCTGGCGCGACGGCGAGGCCTTCATGTTCGACGAGACCTTCATCCACAGCGCCGAGAACAAGACCGACGTCAACCGCATCATCCTGTTCTGCGACGTCGAGCGCCCGATGAAGTACGGCTTCATGACGGCGATGAACCGCTGGGTCAGCCACAACATCGTCAAGGCGTCGGCCACCCAGAACGTCGACGGCGAGCATGTCGGCGCGCTGAACAAGGTGTTCGGCAAGCTCTACGAGATCCATCTCGCCAGCCGCAAGGTCAAGGAGTGGAATCGGAACGTGTATTACACGCTCAAATATTCCGCGACCGTGCTGATCCTCGGCCTGATCGTAATGTCGGCGCTGCATTGATCGCGGCGTTGCCGCGCTGAAAAGCAGAGCCCTGGAGCAATCCGGGCTTTTGCCTTTTTTGGGCGTGTAGTGATGCGTGACGTCCGCTCGCAGGAGCAACAGCGATATGTGCGCCGGACTTGAGTGTGTTGCGCTTTTGACGCAAACGAGATCTCAAGCGAGAGCCGCCGTGGCAGTGGCGCGGATATTGCCTTTCTGTTCGGGGTGCGCTGGCACAGTCTTAAATCGTCCGTAAGGTGGCTTGGAGTCTCATGCAAGGCCAAACACAGGGAAATCTGAAGTACCCGGAATCGACGCTGCTCAAGTCGTCTGATGGTTTGGGCTGGTCCACAATATCTGCCGACCTTCGAACACACCGCAGCTGGCAGGGGCAGCCTACTGCCCTTGCGTCGCACGTCGAAGTGACCGTTGCAGTCCGTGGTTCGGACGAAGCCGTTGCGATCTGCAAGGTGGCTGGAAAATGGCACCCGGTGCCGTTGCAGACAGGGACAATCTGGCTCAATCCGGTCGGAGCCAAGGCCGACGAAATCCGTATCTCCGCGAGCGAGGTGCGCGCCCTGCACTTATATGTGCCCACTTCGGCATTTGCGCGGCTAAGTCATGATTACAATCTGCCCCTACTGCCTGGCAATTCGGTCCGCTACTCATCCGGTGTGCAGGATGAAGTGATCAGGCAGATCGGGCTGTCGATGCTGTCGGAGATGGAATGCCCGACCGCGGCGGGGCGCATGCTGGCGGAAACCTCGTCATTCTTCCTCGCTGCGCGGCTCATGCAAGCGCACGCCGAGTCCATGATCGCCGGCGGCGTGTCGGTCTCCGCTCAACGTTTGGAAAATGGCAGGCTGAAGCGCGTGCTCGCCTACGTCGAAGAGCATATCGATGACGACGTTACGGTAACTGAACTCGCCGACGTCGCTTGTCTCAGCGTCTTTCATTTTACTCGGGCGTTCGCTGCGGCAATGGGGGTGCCTCCGCATCGTTACGTCAGCCAGCGCCGCCTCGAGGCGGCGAAGGCGTTGCTAGCGACGAACAGGTCGTCTCTGAGCGAAATCGCACTAAAGTCCCGGTTCTCCTCGCAATCGAGTTTTACGCGTGCCTTCAAAAGGGCGACCGGCGTCACGCCGGCGGAGTACCGGCAAAAAGCACGATAGCGGCGCTGCGCAGCAAGATCGGTCAAAACAACAGCAGGCACGGGACAGACGCAGGGGAAGCTGCTTCCTAATGTTGGCTGAGGCCTGCTCTCGTCCGGATGGGGTGACCAGGCTCCACAGACGAACAGACGGAGCTCTCCCTTGAGCCGAATTGCGAAACTCGCAGCCTTGATTATCGGAGCAAATCTCGTGACCCACGTTGCCGCAGCGGCGCCCGACGCCGCGATCGACCCGCGGATTGATCCTCAGATTCGATCCTTCCTCGCCAAGATCAACAAGGACGGAAGTCCCTTCTGGGAACTGCCGCAGCCGAAGCCGCAGGAGATTCTATCCGGTCTCCAATCGCAAACCGTCGTCGATATGTCCGGCGTCACGACGACCGAACGGACGATCAGTCAGGACGGCCGCACGGTGAAGCTGTTCATCATGAAGCCAGAGCACGTCGGAGAAAAGCCGGGCGTGCTGCTTTTCATCCATGGCGGGGTCTGGATCGTCGGTAACTTCCAGAACCACCAGCGCCTCTTGCGTGACCTTGTCGTCGGTTCGGGCCAGATTGGTGTGTTCGTCGAGTACACGCCGCTTCCGTCGGCGAAGTTTCCGACACAGCTGGAGGAATGCTATGCCGCGCTGAAATGGGTTGCCGCGCATGCAGGTGAGTTTGGCGCGGATGGCAGCCGCATTGCGGTGGCCGGCAATTCCGTCGGCGGCAACATGACCGCCGCGCTTACTCTGATGGCGAAGGACCGCAACGGACCCAAGGTCGGTTACCAGATACTCTTTGTTCCGGCGACCGACGCGAGCGTCGATACCGAGTCGTACCGCGAATATGGAACCGGACGCTTCCTGGCGCGCGCCTTCATGAAATATGGCTGGGACCTCTATGCACCGGACGCTCGGACCCGAGACAATCCCTATGTCTCGCCGCTCCGCGCCAGCATCGATCACCTCAAGGGGCTGCCACCCGCGCTCGTGATCACCGCTGAGAACGATCCTCTGCGCGACGAGGGTGAAGCCTACGCGCGCAAGCTAAAGCAGGCAGGCGTCAGCGTCGATGCGGTTCGTTACAACGGGACTATCCACGACTTCATGCTGCTGAACGCCCTGCGCCATGAGCCCTCCACCGAGGCGGCGATCGAGCAAGCCAATGTGGGCGTGCGCCAGCGCCTTCAGCCCTTGGCGAACTAGCGGGTCCGATCACGACGCGGCGGCTAAGGCCGCCGCGTCCAAGACCCCCCGGAGCGAGCTCCGAGGCTTGTTTTCCGGGACGCATACTGAGAAATGCGCGATGTCCGAAGTCCAGGACTTATGGCGGGGATGCGCTCATAACTTGAGCAGATCAACCATTGCTACTAACCGGACAGGTGAGGTTGTGCAGAGCACTGCAGCACGGTCCGAAGTGCGGGCGTGAGGAGCGAAACGGCCAGGATCAGTCGCGTTCGAAGACCTTGGCGCCGGGGTAGACGCGCCGGGCGTACGCGACGACCCACTCCCGGTCCTGCGTCTCCACGAATGGAGTTCGGATCTTGCACGACCCGACGATGAGGTGCCACAGGCCATTAAGCTTCTGAATGTTGACGATCATTTGAGTGTTCCTCGAACAACCCGCATGCGTGACGGTCTTGCTATTCACGAATCGGAGCAGTGATCCTGATCACAGATTCGGGAGCACAACTCGCGCCCTCTGTAGAACGAGGATCGCTACTGTTAGTCGCGCCTCCGAGGAGTGAAGTTCGGAGCTATTTGTGCGTCCGCTGGAGTAGCCCCGAGCATAAAATGGCCTCTCCATCGCTCAATTGTACGAGCGTCAGCACAGGTCATGACAAGGAATAGAGAAGTTATACCAACGTATGTCTGTCCGCAGGCGTAGCGGGAGTGGGTTGCCGGAACCTGGACGACCGTTCATCGCCTCTTAGCCAACATTCCGCTTGGCGCAGCACGACGCCCTTCACTCTCGATCCGTTACACTGAAGTGATACAGTCGTATCCGGCATTTCGCATTGAGGGGACTTGTCATGTCGGAGACGTCAGGAGCATTCGCGACCACTGCGCTGAGCGGCTACGAGCTGCTGGCCGATCCGCAGCTGAACAAGGGCACGGCGTTCTCCGAGGCCGAGCGCGAGGCGTTCGATCTGCACGGCCTGCTGCCGCCCAATATTTTGACGCTGGACGAACAGGTCTCGCGCCGCCTCGAGGCGCTCCGCGGCTTTGAGACCGACATCGAGCGCTATGCCTTTCTGCGCGAGCTGCAGGACACCAACGAGACGCTGTTCTACGCGCTCCTGGTCGGCAACCTGGAAGAGCTGTTGCCGATCGTCTACACGCCGACCGTCGGCGAGGGCTGCCAAAAATTCAGTCGACTGTTCCGCAAGCCGCGCGGGCTGTTCCTCAGCATCCCGCATCAGCACCGGATCGACCGCATTTTCGCCCATCCGCGCTTCGATCACGTCGAGGCGATCGTGGTGACCGATGGCGAGCGCATCCTCGGCCTCGGCGACCAGGGCGCCGGCGGCATGGGCATCCCGATCGGCAAGCTCGCGCTCTACACCGGCTGCGGCGGCCTGCATCCGGCAACGACGCTGCCGATCATGCTCGACGTCGGCACCGACAATCCCGATTGCCTCGCCGATCCGCTCTATATCGGCTGGCGCAACGAGCGCGTCCGCGGCCAGGCTTATGACGACTTCATCGAGGCGTTCGTCGCGGCGGTCGTGAAGCGCTGGCCGCGCGTTCTGCTGCAATGGGAGGATTTCGCCAAGAACAACGCGACGCGCATGCTCGAGCGCTATCGCGACCGGCTCTTGACCTTCAACGACGACATTCAGGGCACCGCGGCGGTGGCGACCGGCGCCTTGCTCTCCGCCATCAACGTCACCGGCGTGCCGCTCACCGAGCAGCGCGTCGCCGTGCTCGGCGCGGGCTCGGCCGGATGCGGCATCGCCAGCCTGATCCGCGCCGCGATGGTCGATGCCGGCCTGCCGGAGAGCGAGGCGGCGAAGCGCTTCTTCATGGTCGACCGCGACGGGCTGCTGCTCGAGGGCATGAGCGGGCTCGCCCCGTTCCAGCTGCCGTTCGTGCAGAACAGGCAGGCGATCGCGGGCTGGCAGCTCAGCCACCCCGACAAGATCGCGCTGCTCGATGTCGTGCGCAACGCCAGGCCAACGGTGCTGATCGGCGTCTCCGGCCAAGCCGGCGCATTCTCCGAACCGATCGTCCGCGCGATGGCCGAATGCAACAAGCGGCCGGTGATCTTCCCGCTGTCCAACCCGACCTCGCGCGAGGAAGCGACACCGGTCGATATCGAGGCGTGGACCGAGGCGCGGGCGCTGATCGGCGTCGGCAGCCCGTTCCCGCCGATCATGCGCGACGGCGCGCGCTTCAAGGTCGACCAGACCAACAACTCCTACATCTTCCCGGGTGTCGGCGTCGGCGCGCTCGCGGTCGGTGCCAGCCGGGTCAGCGACGGCATGTTCATGGCCGCCGCCAAGGCGCTGGCCAGCGTCTCGCCGGCGCGCGACAACCCGAAGCACAATCTGCTGCCGCCGGTCAGCGCCTTGCGCGACGTCTCGCAGACCGTGGCGCTTGCGGTCGCGCTGCAGGCCCACAAGGAGGGATTGGCGAGGGATGTTCCGATCGACCAGGTCGAGGCGCGGATTCACGCCAAGGTCTGGACGCCGCGCTACGCGCCGTACCGCCGCAGCGATCGGGCTTAGAGCTCGGCGCGTCGGCGCGGCGCGATCCTCCGCGCCGCGCGCGGCCCCGCATCGGTCTGGCTACCTCCTGATTCTGGCAGGGGCGCGAACTCGACCTCGCTCGCGCCTTCTCAATGGGCTTGACCGAAGTAAGAATTTTCTTCAATCTTGGTATGCCAAATGCCAGTGGCGGTCCTTCGGGGATTTGGACGTCGCGGTGTCCGCAGCCCGCGATCGCACAACATCGACACAACGAGAAAACGGGGAGGGAAGTCGAATGGCCAATCTTGGCATGTCGCGCAGGGAGTTGCTGGTCGGGTCCATGCTCACGGCGGTCGCCGCGGCGGCGCCGCGAGCGCTCTGGGCCCTCGACAATACGGGCGCGCTGGCGCGATCGAAGACAGGCATGGTGACGAGCCCGCACGAGCTCGCCACGCAAGCGGGGCTCGAGGTGCTGCGCAAGGGCGGCAATGCGATCGAGGCGGTCATCGCCATCGGTGCCACGCTGTGCGTGACCTATCCGCATTTCAGCGGTCTCGGCGGCGACAGCTTCATGGTGATCAGTGACCGCAAGGGGAATGTGCGGACGCTGTCCGGCGCGGGTCAGGCCGCGCTCAACCTGCCGAACTACAGCGGCTCGGTCCCGATCCGGGGGCCGGGGTCGGCGCTGACCGCGGCCACGACCGTCGACGTCTGGGACCAGGCGTTCGATTTCAGCCGCAAATCGTGGGCCGGAAAGCAGAGCTGGGCGTCGCTGTTCGCGCGCCCGATCGAATACGCCAGCAAGGGTTTCCCGGTCACGCCGTCGCAGCGCTTCTGGCAGGACATGGAAGTGAAGAACCTGAAGGACTGGCCCGACATCCAGCGCATCTTCATGCCCGCCGGCCGGATGCCTGAAATCGGCGAGCCGCTGGTTCAGGCCGAACTCGCGAAATCGCTGGAGATGCTGGCGGCAAATGGCGGGCGTGATTTCTACGAAGGAAAGCTCGCCGCGCGCATTGCGGCCGGACTGAAGCAGATCGGCTCGCCGCTGACCGCCGACGATCTGGCGCGCTGCCGCGCGCGCGACGAGACGCCGTTGCGCGTCGGCTACCGCGGCGGCGAGCTGCTCGGGCTGCGTCCGCCGACGCAAGGTCTCACGACGCTCGAGATCATGGGCATCCTCGACCGCTTCGAGCTCGCGAAATATCCGGAAGGGAGCGCGGACTACTATCACCTGCTGGTCGAAGCGGTGAAGCAGGCCTTCATCGACCGCAGCCGCTACATCGGCGATCCGGAATTCGTCGACGTTCCGGTCAATCAGCTGCTCTCGGCGAGCTACCTCGACGCGCGCGCGAAGGCGATCAGCCTCGAGAAGGCGATGCCGTGGCCGCACGTGTTCAAGAAGGGCGACACGGTTTATCTCGCCGCGACCGACCGCGACGGCAATTGCGTCAGCATGCTGCAAACCGTCTACTACGATTGGGGAAGCGGCATGGTGGCCGGCGACACCGGCATCATCTGGCACAACCGCGGTGCGTCGTTCAATCTCGACCCGGCCAGCCCCAACTGCCTCAAGCCGGGCAAGCGGCCGTTCCACACGCTCAATCCCGGAATCTATCTCAAGAGCGGACGGCCGCATCTGCTGTACGGCACGCAGGGAGCCGACGGCCAGCCGCAGACGCTCGCGGCGGTGCTGACCAGGCTGATCGACTACAACATGGATCCGCTCACCGCGTTGTCGCGACCGCGCTTCCTGCTCGGCAAGACGTTCTCCGATGCGCGCGACAGCCTGAAGCTGGAGAAGGATGCCGGTGAAGAGGTCTTCAAGGCGCTCGCCGGGCGAGGCCACGAAATCAGTCCGATACCGGCCCAGAGCCCGCTCGCGGGACATCCGGGTGCGATCCGGATCGACGCCGACGGAAGCATCACCGGGGCGCATGATCCGCGCAGCGACGGGCGGGCCCTCGGCCTGTCATGAGACGAAGCGCGGCAGATTGACGGAGCCGCCCGGCGGCTGCCGGGCGCATCCGGCAGCCATGTGCGAAGCATGGTCCGCCACTCGGTGGGCGAGCCGTGGCGGACGACGCGTTCGGCGCGTTGCGACCTGTCGCTCGCCATGGCCGACTGAAGGCCGACTAAAGTTCAAGCCTCGACGGTCCGTTCCGGTGGAACTTTCCCGGGCGCGTTATCGTTCGTACTCAAACGAACCACCGTCAATATCCGTCCGGGGGCCTGCGAGGGAGACACCCCCATGGCAACATTTGGCCCAACGCTTCGTCCAACCCCCGGCCTCGACGCTAACCAGCTCACGCCGTCCGAGCATCAGGTCCAGCTGCGCCGCGCGGTGATCGCCTCCACCGTCGGGACCGCGATCGAGTGGTATGACTTCTTCCTCTACAGCACCGTCACCGGCCTGGTTTTCGCGAAACTGTTCTTTCCGCATTCCGATCCCTGGGTCGGCACGCTCGAGGCCTTCGCCATCTATGCGGTCGGCTTCGTCGCGCGGCCGATCGGGGCAGCGATCTTCGGGCACTATGGCGACCGCATCGGCCGCAAGTCGACGCTGATCGCGACGCTGCTGTTGATGGGACTGGCGACCGCTGCGGTCGCATTGGTGCCGACCTATTCCAGCATTGGCATCTGGGGCGCGGTGATCCTGACCGTGCTGCGCTTCATCCAGGGCGTCGGCGTCGGCGGCGAATGGGGCGGCTCGGTGCTGATGTCGATGGAATGGGCGCGCAACGATCGCTCCCGCGGCCTGATCGCGTCATGGCCGCAATTCGGCGTGCCCTGCGGGCTGTTCCTCGCCAATCTTGCCGTGCTGGCCTTCAGCCAGATGTCGGGCGACCAGTTCCTGGCGTGGGGCTGGCGCGTTCCGTTCGCGCTCAGCATCGTCCTGGTCGGCGTCGGCCTCTACATCCGACTCGGCATTCTGGAAACGCCTGTCTTCACCAGGCTGCTGGCCGAGCGTCAGCTCGACCGCACGCCGATGCTGACGGTGATCCGCGATCATCCGAAGGAGATCCTGCTGTCCGCCTTCGCGCGGATGTCCGAGCAGGCGCCGTTCTACATCTTCACCGCCTTCGTGTTCTCCTACGGCGTCGGAACGCTGCACGTGTCGCGCGACTTCCTGCTGACCGCGGTGCTCGCGGCCTCGGTGCTGTCGTTCGTCTCGATCCCGCTGTGCGGGCACATCTCCGATCAGATCGGCCGCAAGAACATGTACATGATCGGCGCTGCCGTGACCGGCGTGTTCGGCTTCATCTATTTCGCGATGCTTAACACCGGATCGGAAACGATCATCTTCCTCGCGATCTTCCTGTCGCTGATTCCGCACGACATGCAGTACGGCCCGCAGGCGGCCCTGATCGCAGAGAGCTTTACTGGTCGCCTGCGCTACAGCGGCGCCTCGCTCGGCTATCAGCTTGCTTCCGTGATCGCCGGCGGTCCGGCACCGCTGATCGCGACCTGGCTGTTCGGCACGTTCCATTCGGCGACCGCGATCGCGGCCTATATCGCGGCTTGCGCAATCATCACGCTGGTCGCGACCGCGATGATGACCGACTACACGGGCAGGGACATCAATGCGCCCGAGGCGCATCAGCAGCGGGTTTGAGCAGCAAGGGAGCAATCGATGATGATGTGGCGAAAAGAATCCGCGCTCGATCTCTATAACCTCGTCGCAGCGATCTTCCTGCTGGCTGCGCCGTGGCTGTTCGTGCAGGCCAATCCGACGGCGGCGATCGATCTCAGGATCAGCGGTGCGGCGATCGCGATCATGTCGCTGGCGGCGATCGTTGCGTTCTCGATCTGGGAAGAATGGATCAACCTGGTCGTCGGATGCTGGCTGATCGTCTCGCCCTGGCTGCTCGGCTTCGCGCATACCCGCGCGATGCATTTTGCCATCGCCGCCGGCGCGGTGGTGGCGTTCATGGCACTGCTCGAGCTGTGGCTCGAGTACGAGAAGACGCATTTCGGCCCGGCCACGTCGCAGATCGCCGAACGGCAGTAAGATCCGCCGCCGGCGAGACCGAGGTGTGGCTCTTTGTCTTTGAGCATGGTCCTCGGAAGACCGCTTCGCAACTTTTCCGGATCATGCTCTAGCAGCCGCGGCAAATGCCCTTGATCTTGCGGTCGACAAGCGCGTCCTCCTGATCGATGACTTGCTGCGATGTCGTTGTCGTCGCCGGAATATCGGCGGCGCGCGGCTGGCGATGGCCGACCGGCGCCGACCACGGCCTGCTCGCGGTTTCGTTTGACGCATAGGCGCGGGGCTGCTGGACCGCCGCCTGTGCGAAGCAAGCGGTCGCCATTGCCGCGGACATAATCGCAGCCCAGCCAAGTCGTACGCCGGGTCGTCGAAGATCGATCATGAAAATCTCCATGCCGTCATCGCCGCGTTTGCGCGCGGCCTTGATGACATGGAGTGCTCCGGTCGCTCCGGTATTCCCCGCTCCATCTGATGTGATCGGGCGCTCGCGGTGCGGTGATCGCGCGTGATGAAATAATTTCCGGGCGCGTGCGGTCCTGATCACAGGAGCCGAGCTAGGTCGGCTTCATCCACCGTACGGAGAAATCCCATGACCAAATTGACCCTTGCAGCGCTTGCGCTGGTTGCGGCGGCCGCCTGTTCGGCGCAGGCGTTCGCCGCCGGCAACAACGCTACGGTGCGGCGCGCCAATGCTGCGATGACGACAACGACGGTCAGCAGCAAGACCACCGATTGCGTGCGCGCGCCAAAGGTCGGATCGTTCGCGACCGCCCCCTTCGCCGAGCCGCCCTGCATGCCCGGCACTATGCGCTGACCGCGCACAGCAAAAAGCCCCGGACCTGAAGTCCGGGGCTTTGGGCCTGGCCTCGTCTCCTGAGGCGGTTATTCCGGCTTGCCGATCGTCACCGCGAGCTTGCCGACGCCGTCGACACCGCATTCGAGCTTATCGCCCACCTGCAGCTGCGAGACGCCGGCGGGCGTGCCGGTCATGATGATGTCGCCGGCGGCGAGCTTCACCTGCTGCGAGAGCTGCCAGATGATTTCAGGCACGTTCCAGATCAGCTCGGTGAGGTCGCCCTTCTGGGCTTCCTTGCCGTTGACGGTGAGCCAGATCTTGCCCGCGGTCGGGTGGCCGATCTTCGCGGCCGGCTGGATTGCGGAGCAGGGCGCGGAATAGTCGAACGATTTGCCGATCTCCCAGGGCCGCTCCTTCTTGCGCGAGGCGATCTGCAGGTCGCGGCGCGTCAGGTCGATGCCGACGGCATAGCCGTAGACATGCTCGAGCGCCTTGTCGGCGGGAATGTTCAGCCCGCCGCTCTTCATCGCCACCACCAGCTCGATCTCGTGATGCAGGTCCTTGGTCAGCGGCGGATAGGGGATGGTCGCGCCGTCGGGCACCAGCATGTCGGCATGCTTGCCGAAGAAGAACGGCGGCGCGCGCTCGTCATTGCCCATCTCCCTGATATGCTCGAGATAGTTGCGGCCAACGCACCAGATGCGGCGGACCGGATAGGTGCCGGATTCGCCGACGACGGGAAGCGAGGGCTGCGGGGGCAGCGGAATGACGGTGGATGCGGCGTTCATGAACAGGTCCCGGAGGGTTGAAGGAGGGAGCGCGGGCGGTATTTACGCGCTTACGCCGCTCAGGGCTAGTGGCCGCGGCTGCATCCGGCGCAGAGGTGAGGCCAGCTTTCCGCCGAGCGCGGCCGCCTTTGGTCGACAATGGCGGTGGTGCCTATGAGGAAATGGCTTTCGATCGGCCTGGTGCTGGTCGCCGTGGTCCTGATCGCCGCCGCCGTTCGCTTTTTCACGGTCGTCCCGGAGCGGATCGATCGGGCGCAGAACAGGGTCCAGCGCGTGGCGCTGGATATCACGCCCGCCGCAACGGCCTTGCAGGCGACGCTCGACGTGGCGGACATGCATGCGGACAGCCTGCTGTGGAAGCGTGACCTGATCGCGCGATCCGATCGCGGCCATATCGATCTGCCGCGCCTGATCGAGGGACACTACGCGCTGCAGGTGTTCTCATCGGTCACCAAGTCGCCCAAGGGCCAGAACTATGATGCCAACGGCGCCGACACCGACACCATCACGAACCTCGCCATCATCGATCTGCAGCCGCCACGGACGTGGTTCTCGTTGCTGCAGCGCTCGCTGTGGCATGCCGAGAAATTGCACAGCTTCGCCGAGCAGTCCGCCGGGCGGCTGCGCCTGATTACGACGCCGGCCGACCTCGATCGCCTGCTCGCCGACCGCAAGAGCGGCGCGACGGTGGTTGGCGGCATGCTGTCGATCGAGGGTTTGCAGGACATCGAGGGCAATATCGCCAATCTCGACGTGCTCTACGCCGCCGGATTCAGAATGGCCGGTCTCGCGCATTTCTTCGACAACGACGTCGCGGGCTCGATGCATGGCGTCGTGAAGAGCGGCCTGACGCCGCTCGGCCGGCAGGTGGTGCAGCGGATGGAGGCGATGGGCATGATCGTCGACCTCGCGCATGCGAGCCACGCGGCGGTCGCCGAGGTGCTGGCGATGGCGACGCGCCCCGTGGTCTCGAGCCACGGCGGCGTTCAGGCGACCTGCAAGGTCAACCGCAACCTCACCGATGACGAAGTCCGGGGTGTCGCGCGGACCGGCGGCGTGGTCGGTATCGGTTTCTGGCAAGGCGCGGTCTGCTCGCTCGATCCGAACAATGTGGCGCGGGCGATTGCCCATGTCCGCGACCTGGTCGGGATCGACCATGTCGGCCTCGGCTCGGATTTCGACGGCTCGACCACGACGGGCTTCGATGCCGGCGAGATCGTCGCCGTGACCCAGGCGCTGATGTCGCGCGGGTTCTCGGAGGACGACATCCGCAAGGTCATGGGCGGCAACGTGCTGCGCGTGCTCCGCGCAGGCATTGCCCCGAAGGGATGAGAGGCGGGCCCTAGCCGGTGGCGCTGATCGGCGCCAGCGCCAGCGGCGACGGGTCGTGGTGGTGCTGCAGGCGGAAGAACGAGGCGTAGCGGCCGCCGCGGCGCAGCAACTCCTCGTGCCGTCCGCGCTCGACGATCTCGCCGCCCTCGACCACCAGGATCGCATCGGCATGCATGATGGTGTGCAGGCGGTGCGCGATCACGATCGTGGTGCGGCCCTGGCAGAGATGCTCGATCGCTTCCTGCACCTGCTTCTCGGACTCCGAGTCGAGCGCGGCGGTTGCCTCGTCGAGCAGGATGATCGGCGCGTTCTTGATCAGCGCGCGGGCGACCGCGATGCGCTGGCGCTGCCCGCCGGACAGCTGGGTGCCGTGCTCGCCGACCGGCGTGTCATAGCCGAGCGGGAAGCTCATGATGAAGTCGTGCGCGCAGGCGGCCTTGGCGGCGTCGACGATCTCTTGCTCGGTGGCGCCCTGCTTGCCGAAGGCGATGTTGGCACGAATGGTATCGCGGAACAGATAGACGTCCTGCCCGACATAGGCGGTCTGCTGCCGCAGCGACTTGCGCGACACCGACGAGATCGACTGTCCGTCGATCACGATGTCGCCCTCGCGCGTCTCGTAGAAGCGCAGCAGCAAGGCCAGCACGGTCGATTTGCCGCCGCCGGAGGGGCCGACCAGCGCGGTCACCTTGCCGGGCTCGGCGACGAAGCTCATGCGGTTCAGCACCGGCTCGCCCGGCCGATAGGCGAAGCTGACGTCGCGCAGCTCGATCCGCGCGTCGGAGAGTTTCAGCGCCGGCTTGTCGTCATCGGTCTGTTCGCTCGCCGGGCTATCGACCACCTCGAGCAGCATCCGCGCGCCGACCAGCTGGCTGTTGAGGTCGATGTTGAGCCGCGCCAGCCGCTTGGCCGGCTCGGTCGCCATCAGGAAGGCGGTCAGGAACGTGAAGAACTGGCCCGGAGTGGAGCCGAGCGCCACCACGCTGTAGCCGCCATACATCAGGCAGCCGGCGACCGCGAAGCCGCCGAGCATCTCCATCAGCGGATTGGAACGGTTGGCGACGCGCGCCATCTTGTTGGCATTGCTCTCGACGGTTGCGATGTGCTCGTCGATCCGCTGCTGCATGGTGCCTTCCAGCGTGAACGCCTTCACGGTGCGGATGCCCTGCAGCGATTCCTGCATCGTCTCCATGATGTCGGCGGTGCCGGTGAACTGGTTGTAGGCGAGCCCCTTGATCCGCTTCACCAGCCTGCGCAGCATCAGCATCGCCGGCGGCACCGCCACGAGCCCGATGAACGACATCAGCGGATCCTGCCAGACCATGACGGCGACCATGCTGATGAGCATCAGGAAGTCGCGGCCGATCGCATTGACCAGCATGTTGAGTACGTCGGTGATCGACTTGGCGCCGGCGGTCAGCCTCGCCAGGAATTCCGACGAGTGCCGCTGCGAGAAGAAGCCGATGCTCTCGCTCATCAGCTTGGCGAATAGCTGCCGCTGGTTGCGGGCGAGGATGGCGTTGGAGATCTTGTTCAGGATCACCATGTGGCCGTAGGTCGCCACGCCCTTGATGAACAGCAGCACCACTGTGATCCCGGCGAACATCGCGATACCGGGGATGTTCTTGTCGACATAGGCCTGGTTGATCACCTGGCCGAGCACGTAGGTGGCGCCGGCCGTCGAGCCGGCCGCAACGGCCATCAGGGCGAACGCCGTCAGATAGCGCCGCCAATAGGTAATCCCTTGTTCCATGACCAGGCGGCGAATCAGGATCGCCGCGCCATAGGGATCGTCGGTGATTTTCTTTGGAAACTGGGCCATCCGCGTTCCATTGACGGCGGGCAGCGCCGGCCGTCAGGGTTGCGGACCTCCTTGCCCGCTTGGCGGGGCTTTTTCAAGCACAATAACTGCTTGATAACGGTTTGTTTTTTAGGCCGATTCCGCCTGTGGCGCGGAGCCCGCGCGCTCCCGGAACAGCTTCTCCTCCCAGGCCAGTGCGTGGCTCGCGATGGTCTCGAGATCGTCGAAGCGCGGCGTCCAGTCGAGCAGCGAGCGGATCCTTGTCGTGTCGGCCACCATGGTCATGATGTCGCCGGGCCGGCGCGCGGCGTAGGCGACCGCGAAGTTGCGCATCGAGACCCGGCGCACCGCCTCGATGGTTTCGAGCACGGAATAGCCGCGGCCATAACCGCAATTCAGCGTCACCGATTGCCCGCCGGCGCGCAGATAGGACAGCGCCGCGCGATGCGCCTCGACGAGGTCGCTGACATGGATGAAGTCCCTGATGCAGCTGCCGTCCTGGGTCGGATAGTCGGTGCCGAACACGTCGATCTTGGCGCGCTGGCCGGTTGCGGCCTCGACCGCGATCTTGAGCAGATGGGTGGCGCCGATGGTGGCCAGGCCGACGCGGCCCTTCGGGTCGGCGCCGGCGACGTTGAAGTAGCGCAGCACGACGTAGCTCATGCCGTGAGCGGATGCGACGTCGTGCAGCATGATCTCGGTCATCAGCTTCGACGAGCCGTAGGGCGACAGCGGACGGGTCGGTGCGATCTCCGGCACCGGCACCTGGTCCGGGTTGCCGTAGACGGCCGCGGTCGAGGAGAAGATGAAGCGGCTGACGCCGCCCTTCACGGCCGCGTTGAGCAGGCTGCGCGTCGTCATGGTGTTGTTGCGGTAGTAGCCCAGCGGATCGCGCATCGAGTCCGGCACCACGACGGAGCCCGCGAAATGGATGATGCTGTCGATGCCGTGCTGGGCGATCACGCCTTCGACGAGGTTCTCGTCGCCGGCGTCGCCAATGAACAGCGGCACGCCTTCGGGCAGGAACGCGGAGAAGCCGGTGGAAAGGTTGTCGATCACGACGACGCTCTCGCCGGCATCGACCAGCGCATGAACCATGTGACTTCCGATATAGCCGGCGCCGCCGGTCACGAGCACGGTCATGGATAGAGCTCTCCCGATATTCTTTAACTGGTGATGCTAGCGGGAGTGCGGTGAAGAGGGGGTTTCGCCGCGGCCGAACTGGCCACTATGCTTAATGTTGCGTATAGGAACTGGCACGAAACGGAGACTTGCGTGCCGATCGAGAACACACCTGCCGGCGAGCTCGAGCTCATCGTGCCCAATCTGCACCGACGCTATTCGGGTGTCACCGCAACCAACCGCATGGTCGCGCCGAAACTTGCAAAGATGCTTCGCGCAGGTTGGCTCGGCTCGCATCGGCCCGACGGCATCGACGCGATCGGATTTGCCGATCTCCTGCACCTGTGGCGGCGCGCGCGGCCCGTGATCTGGCATGCGCGGCGCAACGACGAGATGATTGCCGGGCTCGTGCTGCGCGCGCTCGGCTGGCCGCTGAAACTGATCTTCACCTCGGCGGCGCAGCGCCATCACACCTGGCTGACGCGCTGGCTGATCCGCAACATGGATGCGATCATCGCGACCAGCCCGCTGTCGGCCTCCTATCTGAAGCGTGACGCGACGGTGGTGATGCACGGCGTCGACACCGATCGTTATGCGCCGCCCGCCGATCGCGCGGCAGCCTTCGCCGAGAGCCGACTGCCGGGGCGCTATGGGATCGGCTGCTTCGGGCGGGTACGCGCGCAGAAGGGCAGCGACGTCTTCGTCGAGGCGATGTGCAGGCTGCTGCCGCGCTATCCCGATTTCACCGCCGTCATCGTCGGCGCCGTGGTGCCGGAGCAACTGGCCTTTGCCAACGAGCTGAAGCGGAAGATCGAGGCCGCCGGCCTGCAATCGCGCATCATCATCACGGGCGAACTGCCGATCGAGGATGTCGTGCGCTGGTACCAGCGGCTGACGATCTACGCCTTCACCTCGCGCAATGAAGGTTTCGGCCTGACCCTGATCGAGGCGATGTCGGCGGGCGCGGCGCTGGTGGCGGCGCGCGCGGGCGCAGCCGAGTTCGTGGTCGAGGACGGCGTCACCGGCGTGCTGACGCCACCCGGCGACGTCGACGCGCTGGTGGCCGCGCTGGAGCCGTTGATGCGCGATCCGGCAGCGGCCGCGGCGATGGGGGCGCGGGCGCGCCAACGAGTTGTGGATAAGTTCAGCCTCGATGCGGAAGCGGGCGCGATCGCCAAGGTCTATCGCGCGCTGACCTGAGCCAGCACGCGCTGCGCAATCTCCACGACCTCTTCGGCTGCGATGTCGCGCATGCAGCGATGGTCGTTCATGGTGCAGACCGTGCGCTGGCACGGCTGGCACGACAACTTGCTCCTGGTCTGCAGCACCGTCGCGGCGAGGCCGTTGAGGGGCGCCCAGAGATAAGGATCGGTCGGGCCGAAGATGCCCATGGTCGGCGTGCCGATTGCGGCGGCGATGTGCATCAGCCCGGAGTCGTTGGTCACAGCGACGCCGGCCGCGGCCATCGCAAGGATGCCGTTGCGCAGATCGGTGCCGGTGAGGTCGCGGACCCGCGCGCCGCCGACCGCCGAAATCTCCTGCGCCAGCGCCTTCTCGCCGGGGCCGCCGACCACCCAGACGTCGAAGCCGCGTTCGGCGAACAGCCGAGCGGCTTGCGGATAATAGGTCCAGCGTTTCGAGGCGCCGACCGAGCCGGGTCCGAGTGCGATGGCGGGACCGCGGCCGAGGCCGTTGGCCTGCCGCCAGCGTTCGATGTCGTCCGCGGGAACCCGGAGCTGCGGCACCGGCCATTCCGGCGGACGGACGGTGCCGTCAGGCAGCGCCAGGATGGCGTTCTTGTCAATGAAGCGCGGCTGCCGCTTTTCGCCCCATCGCATCGCGTTGATCAGGCCGAACCGCGCCTCGCCAAAGAAGCCGACCCGTTCCGGGATGCCCGCCAGCGCCGGCGCGAGAGCAGCCTTCCAGGTCCGCGGCAGCACCAGCGCGGTGGCGTAGTTCCGGCTGCGAAGCTCGGCCGCGAGGGCCCGTTGCTGGGCCAGCGCCAGCCGGCTGCGCGGCAAGTCGGACACGATCCCGGCGCGAACATCGGGCATATAATCGACCAAAGGGGCGCAAAGCCTGGATGTCAGAAGGTCGATCGGCCGGTTCGGCCAGCGCTTGCGGAGCACCCTGACCACGGTGTGGCCACGCACGAAATCGCCGATCCAAACATAGGGCACCACGAGGATAGGTCTGGTATCCTCGGCATCCTGTGTTTCGATATCAGGTATTGAATCAATATTCATTTCTAAATAGGCCAAGGCCGATCGGGCGCGGCCAAGTCGGTAACCGGTTCGCGATGAGAGGTAAAGCCGTCGTTGCCTGCGACGCGGGAGTGGGGCAAAGCTGACGGCTGCAAAGGAATCTGGCGGGATTTCATCATGTTTCTGGTAACCGGGGGCGCCGGTTTTATCGGATCGAACGTCGTGGCCGCGTTGAACGACGCCGGGCACAGCGACGTCGCGGTCTGTGACGTGCTTGGACAGGACGGCAAGTGGCGGAACCTGGCCAAGCGCCAGCTTGCCGATGTCGTTCCGCCGGCCGAACTCGGCGACTGGCTGAAAGGGCGGCGGCTCACCGCCGTGATCCATCTCGGCGCCATCTCCGAGACCACGGCAACCGACGGCGATCTGGTGATCGAGACCAATTTCCGCCTCTCGATGCGGCTGCTCGACTGGTGCACGGCGAATGCCACGCCGTTCATCTATGCCTCCTCGGCCGCGACCTATGGCGACGGCGAACGGGGGTTCGACGACGACGCGTCGGTCGAGGCGCTGAAGCGCCTGCGGCCGATGAACCTGTACGGCTGGAGCAAGAACCTGTTCGATCTTGCGGTCGCCGAGCGGGTGGCGAAGGGCGAGCGTCTGCCGCCGCAATGGGCCGGGCTGAAATTCTTCAACGTGTTCGGCCCCAATGAATATCACAAGGGCCCGATGATGAGCGTGCTGGCGCGCCGCTTCGACGACATCAAGGCGGGCCGTGTCGTGCAGCTGTTCAAGTCGCATCGCGAGGGCATCGCCGACGGCGATCAGCGCCGCGACTTCATCTATGTCGACGACGTCGTGCGGGTGATGATGTGGCTGATCGCGACGCCGCGGGTCTCCGGGCTGTTCAATGTCGGTACCGGCAAGGCGCGCAGCTTCAGGGACCTGATCGTCTCGGCCTATGGCGCGCTCGGGCTCGAGCCGAACATCCAGTATGTCGACATGCCCGAGCAGATTCGCGGCAGCTACCAGTACTTCACCCAGAGCGCCGTCGATCGTCTCGGGCGCGCCGGATACAATGGCGGTTTCACCCGCCTGGAAGACGCAGTCGGGGCCTATGTGACGGGCTTTCTCGATCGCGCGGATCGCTATCGCTAGTGCGGATGACGGTGACTGATGTTCGATTTTGAAGCGATCTCGCGTGCAATGTCCGGCCAGACCGTGCTCTGCGTCGGCGACCTCATGCTCGACGAGTTCGTCTATGGCGAGGTGTCGCGAATCTCGCCGGAGGCGCCGGCGCCGGTGATCGCGGTCAGGCGCAGCGAGACCAATATCGGCGGCGCCGGCAACGTCGCGCGCAACATCGCCGCGCTTGGCGGGCGCTGCATCTTCGTCGGCCTGATCGGCGAGGATGCCGCCGGCGCGGTGCTGGCCGAGGCGCTGGCGAAGGAGGCCGCTATCGAGGCCGTGCTGGTGCGCGACGCCGCGCGTCCGACCACGCGCAAGGTGCGCTTCGTCTCCGAGCAATTCTCGACCCACATGCTGCGCTCCGACTGGGAGCTCGCCGCGCCGGCCGCGTCGGCCATCGAGCAGCAGCTGATCGATGCGATCCTGCCGCGTCTTGCGCGGGCCGACATCGTGCTGCTGTCGGACTACGCCAAGGGCGTGCTCACCGCGCGCGTGATCCGCAATGTGATCGACGCGGCGCGCCAGGCGCAAAAGCGCGTCATCGTCGACCCCAAGAGCGCCAATCTCGCGATCTATCGCGGCGCGACCGTGCTGACGCCGAACCGCAAGGAATTCGCCGAAGCGACCCGCAGCCGCGCCGACAGCCACGACAGCATCGCGCAGGCCGCGCCCGATGCGATGTATCTCGCGGATTGCGAGGCGATGCTGGTGACGCAGGGCGAGCGCGGCATGACGCTGGTGACGCGCGGCGGCGAGTCGATCCACGTGCCGGCGCTGCCGGTCAAGGTGCGCGATGTCTCCGGCGCGGGCGATACCGTTGCCGCGGCGCTGGCGCTGGCGCTGGCGGGCGGCGCCGATTGGGAAGGCGCGCTGCGGATCGCGAGCGCGGCGGCGGCGGTTGCGGTCGGCAAGACCGGCACCGCGATCGTCAAATCCGCCGAATTGCGCCGAAGGATCCTGCCGCACGCTTCGTTGGCGGCCGAGGAGAAGATCGTCCCGGCCGGCGGCGACATCGATGCACATCTCGAGGAGTGGCGCCGGCAGGATCTGCGCATCGGCTTCACCAATGGCTGCTTCGACATTCTGCATCCCGGCCACGTCAAGGTGCTGACCGCCGCGCGCGGCGCCTGTGACCGCCTGGTCGTCGGGCTGAACAGCGACGCCTCGGTGAAGCGGCTGAAGGGCGAGGGACGTCCGGTGCAGGACGAGCGCGCCCGCGCCGAGGTGCTGGCGGCGCTGGAAGCCGTCGACCTCGTCGCGATCTTCGAGGAGGACACGCCGATCAATCTGATCACGCAGGTGCGACCGAGCGTGCTGGTCAAGGGCGGCGACTATACCCGCGAGCAGGTGGTCGGCCACGAGATCGTCGAAGCCGCCGGCGGCGAGGTGGTGCTGGTCGAGATTCTGGCCGGCCACAGCACGACGTCGCTTGTTGCGCGGGCCCGTGAGGGCAAGGCGTGAGCGCAAGCATGGCATCCCCGGCAGGCGCCGCGGCGTGTCCGGCCTGGCGCGATCCGGCGCGCTGGCAGACCGCGACCGATGTGGTCGCGGTCCTGATTGCGCTGTCGCTGCCGTGGTCGACCTCGCTGGTCGGCATCTTCGGCGTGGTGCTGCTGATCGCGATTGCGCCGACGGTCGATCTGAAGGCGTTCTGGGCGCTGCTGAAGCGGCCGATCTGCCTGGCGCCGGTCGCGTTGTTTTGCCTCGCGCTTGTCGGCACGCTCTGGTCGGACGCCGCCTGGGGCGCGCGATTCTACGCGGTCGGACCGACCGCAAAGCTCCTGGTGCTTCCGGTCCTGCTCTATCATTTCCAGCGCTCGGCCCGCGGGACTTGGGTGTTTGTCGCCTTTCTGGTCTCCTGCACGCTGTTGATGCTGATGTCCTGGCTGGTGCTTGCCTATCCGCACCTCGCGCTGAGGGCGCCCGCGCCTGGCGAGCAGGGCGTCTTCGTCAAGAACTACATCGACCAGAGCCAGGAATTCACGTTGTGCGCGGTCGCGCTGGCCTATCCGATCGTGATGCTGCTGCGGACCAAACGCATCCTGCCGGCCATGTTGCTGATCGCGATTGCGCTCAGCCTGTTCGCCAACATGGCGATGGTGGTGGTGTCGCGCACTGCATTGGTGACGGTTCCGATCATGTTCGCGGTGTTTGCGCTGCTCCATCTGCGCTGGCGCAGCATCGTCCTGATCCTTTGCGCGGCCGCCGCGTTAGCCGTGGTGGCGTGGTACGGCTCAGCGCAATTGCGCTCGACGGCGGAGTCATTCGAGCGCGACTACAAGCTCTACATGCAGCGCAACGAGCCGACCTCGCTCGGCTTGCGGCTCGAATTCTGGCGCAAGTCGCTCGGCTTCTTCGCCGAGGCTCCGGTCATCGGCCACGGCACCGGCGCGACGCGGGGCCTGTTCGAGCGCGTCGCGAAGGGTGGTGTGACCCAGGCTTCCGGCGAAGTGATCGGAAACCCCCACAATCAAACGTTGAACGTCGCCGTGCAGTGGGGCATTGTGGGTGTAGCGATACTGTACGCGATGTGGCTCCTGCACCTTTTGCTGTTCCGCGGCGGCGGTCTCGTCGACTGGATCGGGCTTCTCGTCGTGGTACAGAATATTTCTAGTTCGTTGTTTAATTCACACATCTTCGACTTTCATGAGGGCTGGATGTATGTGCTGGGCGTCGGAGTTGCGGGCGGCATGGCGTTGAAGGGGCAATTGGGGGCCGATATGGAACCCGAACCTCCTGCTCGTCCATGATCGCTGGCAAGGGCTCTGCAGATACGCTATCAGCCTGCCAATGTCCCATCGCGAACTCCCAGTTGCCGGCAACCCGTCCGTTAGATGACGCGCCTTTCACAATTCACCCTGCGCAATTTCCTGATTTTGGTGCATGACGCGCTCGCGACGACGTTTGCGTTGCTGGGGAGCTTCTATCTGCGTTTCGAGGGCAGCCTCCTTACCGATCGACTGCCGCATCTGCTGCTGATTCTGCCCTGGTTCGTGCTTTTCAGCGTTTTCGTCAGCTATTTCTCCAATCTGACCACGGCGAAATGGCGCTTCACCTCGCTGCCGGACGCGGTGAATATTCTGCGGGTTGCAGCTGTGCTGACGCTGGCACTGGTCGTGCTGGACTACGTCTACTTCTTCACCGGAACGAATTCGCAAAGCCCGGTGTTCCTCGGCCGGGTCACGATCATCCTGTTCTTCTTCCTCGAGGTGTTCGCGCTGAGCGCGTTGCGTCTCGGCTACCGCTATTTCCGCTACTCGCGCACGCGCCTGCATGCCCGATCCGACAATGCCGCGCCGGCGCTGCTGGTCGGACGTACGGCCGATGCCGAAGTCGTGCTGCGCGGCATCGAGAATGGCGCGATCAAGCGGCTCTGGCCGGTCGGCGTGCTCTCGCCGTCGGACGCGGACCGCGGCCAGATGATCCGCAACATTCCCGTGGTCGGCGGCGTCGACGACATCGAGGCGGTGATTCGGGATTTCGAGACCCGCCAGCGGCCGATCAAGCGCGTGGTCATGACACCGTCGGCCTTCGAACCCGAAGCGCATCCGGAAAGCGTGCTGATGCGCGCCCGGCGGCTCGGTGTGATGGTCAGTCGGCTGCCGTCGCTGGAGGGCGGCGACGCGCCGCGACTGACCAACGTCGCCGTCGAGGACCTGCTGCTGCGCCCGAGCCAGAAGATCGACTACGCGCGGCTCGAGACGCTGGTGAGGGGCAAGTCCGTCATCGTGACCGGCGGCGGCGGCTCGATCGGCGCCGAAATCTGCGAACGGGTCGCGACCTTCGGCGCGGCGCGCCTCCTGGTCGTTGAGAACTCGGAGCCGGCGCTCTATGCGGTCACCGAGGCGCTGTCGGCGCGCGACTCCGGTCCCGAGATCGAGGGCCGGATCGCCGATATCCGGGATCGCGAGCGCATCACGCGGCTGATGAGCGAGTTCAAGCCCGACATCGTGTTCCATGCCGCGGCGCTCAAGCATGTGCCGATCCTGGAGCGCGACTGGAGCGAAGGCGTCAAGACCAACATCTTCGGGTCGGTGAACGTGGCCGACGCCGCGCATGCCGCGGGCGCCAGCGCGATGGTGATGATCTCGACCGACAAGGCGATCGAGCCGGTGTCGATGCTGGGCCTGACCAAGCGGTTCGCCGAGATGTATTGTCAGGCGCTGGACCATGACCTGATGACCGAGGCAAGGGGCAAGCCGCACATGCGGCTGATCTCGGTGCGGTTCGGCAATGTGCTGGCGTCCAATGGATCGGTGGTGCCGAAATTCAAGGCGCAGATCGAGACCGGCGGACCGATCACGGTGACCCATCCGGACATGGTTCGCTACTTCATGACGATCCGCGAGGCCTGCGATCTCGTGATCACCGCAGCGACGCACGCCGTGACGCCGGCGCGGCCCGACGTCTCGGTCTACGTGCTGAACATGGGGCAACCGGTGAAGATCGTCGATCTCGCCGAGCGGATGATCCGTCTGTCGGGTCTGCAACCCGGCGTCGACGTCGAGATCGTGTTCAGCGGCATCCGTCCCGGCGAGCGGCTGAACGAGATCCTGTTCGCAAGCCAGGAGCCGACGCTCGAAATCGGCGTCGCCGGCGTCATGGCGGCCAAGCCGAACCAGCCTCCGATGTCGACGCTGCGCAAGTGGCTTGCGGCGCTGGAGGATGCGATCGAGAGAGATGACCGTGTGACCATCCGCGCCGTCCTTCAGGACGCCGTGCCCGAGTTCGGATCGAATGCCGCCTGACCGCGCCGTTCTGCGGACGCCGAGACAGGACCGTTTCGAAAGCCATTGATGCCTAGTTCTCGAAAAGTCGTGGTCGTCAGCCAGCACTATCCGCCGGACCACAGCACGACCGCCGCGATCATGTCTGCGATCGCCGAACGGATCGCGCAGGAGTCGGAGGTGATGGTGGTCTCCGGGATGCCGGGCTCGGCGCGGGCACCGGCGCCCGGGCGGCCCACCGTCGTCGAGATCAGGAACTGGCTGCCGGGAAAGGCGGCGCTGATCAAGCGCGCGCTGGCCGAGGCGCTGTTCACCGCCCGGATCTTCTTTGCGCTGTTGTCGCGCCTGAAGCGGGGCGATGTGGCGCTGACGGTGACCGCTCCCTTCGCGCTGCCCTATGCGGTTGCCGCCGCGGCAAGGTTGAAGGGGGCCAAGTCGGCGCTGATCCTGCACGACCTGTTTCCCGATGTGCTCGTGATGGCCGGGCTGCTGCGGCCGTCCTCGCTGGTCGCGCGGGCGATGCGCACGATCAATGCGCTGATGTTCCGAGCCCTGAACGCTGTCATCGTGATCGGCCGCGACGCCGAGAAGCTGCTGCTGCGATATGGCGGCATGACTCAGGACAAGATCAGGTTCATCCCGAACTGGGCCACGCTCGACCCCGGCAACCGTCCCGTCAGCCCCGACAATCCGTTTCGCAAGGCCATCGCCGCCCGCTTCGTCGTCGGGCTGTCCGGCAATCTCGGCTTCACCCACGATCCGGACATCGTGTTCGAGGCCGCGCGGCTGTTGCGTGACGAAGGCGAGATCCATTTCCTGCTCTCGGGATGGGGCATCGGCTTCGCGCGGCTCAAGGAGCTGCAGGCCACCGCGCGGCTTGCCAACGTCACGCTGGTCGACCGCGTCGCGGACAGCGAGCTGGATGCGCTGCTCTCCAGCGCGGACGTCTGGCTCATTCCCTATCGCAAGGACGTCGCCGGCGTGTCGGTGCCGAGCCGGTTCTATAATCTGCTCGCGGCCGGCCGGCCCGTCATTCTCGTCTCCGAGCCCGAGGCCGAGGCCGCGCTCACCGTCAGCGAAAACCGGCTGGGCTGGGTCGTCACGCCGGGAAGGCCCGATCAACTCGCCGATGCCATCCGCCTGGCGTCGCGATCGCAAGACGCTGCGATGGCCGAGCGCGCCGTCGCGACCGCGCGGACCTTCAGTCCGGAGCGGGCGCTGGCGAGCTATGCTGCGCTGGTCCAGGAGCTGCTATCCAATCGCGATGTGGAGCGGACGGTATGAATGACGGTCGCCGGACGGTTCTGGTCACGGGCGCCAGCGGCTTTGTCGGCCGCCATGTGGTGCCCGTATTGGCGCGCAACGGCTGGGTGGTGCGACGCGCGGTGCGAACCGCGCCGCAGGATGCGAACGACGTGACGATCGGCTCGCTCAGCCCGGTCACCGATTGGAGCGCCGCGCTCGATGGCGTGGACGCGGTGGTTCATCTTGCGGCCCGCGTTCACCAGCAGTCCGACGAACAGGCGATAGAGCTCTACCGCAACGTCAATATCGAGGGCACGCTGCATCTGGCGCGCTCCGCGGCCGCTGCCGGCGTGCGCGATTTCATCTTCGTCAGCACGATCCTGGTACATGGGCGCAGCAATTACGGGCGTCCTCCGTTTCGCGAGGACGATGTCCTGACACCGCGCGGCCTCTACGGAAACTCGAAGGCGGCCGCCGAGGTTGGCTTGAAGGAAATTGTGCCGGGCAGCGGCATGAGGGTGACCGTCATCAGGCCGCCGCTGATCTACGGCGCCGGCGCCAAGGGAAATTTCGCGTTGCTCAAGCGTGCCGTGATCAATCGCATGCCGCTACCGCTCGCCTATGTGAAGAATCGCCGCGCGTTCGTGTCGGCGGAAAACCTCGCGTCGTTCATCTTGCACCGGTTGTCGCACCCGGGAAGCGATTTCGACGTGTTCCTGGTGGCTGACCGCGAGCAGGTGTCGACGCGGGAATTCGTCGAGCGCCTGGCCCGGGCGGCGGATACCTCGCCGCGTCTGTTCTGGCTGCCGGCGCCGCTGTTGAAGATGGCGCTCGGGATCAGCGGCCGCAAGGAAGCCTATGACAGCCTGTTCGCCTCGCTCGAACTTGATCTTTCCAAGATCGCGGGCACCGGATGGCAGCAGCCGATCAGCCTCGACGAGGGGCTGCGGCGCGCGCTACGCCAAACGGATAGCTGAGCTGAGGCGATCAGAGCGGTCGCGAGAACCGCCGCAGCTGCCGGGCGACGGCGAGCGCACCGGCCAGCAGCAGCGCGATGTCTGCGGTGGGCGAATTGAGGGCGACCGAGGCGAATGCGAGCAGCGCCAGCACCGCGTTCAGCGCAAACACCTCGCCGACGACGCGCCACACCGTGAATCCGTTGTCGGTCGCGCGCTGGTAGAAGTGCGAGCGATGCGCGGCCCAGAAAGGCTCGCGCCGCGCCATGCGGCGAAACAGCGTGACCGTCGCGTCCGTCAAATAGTACAGCGGCAGCAGCAGCGCGGCGGCGAACTGCCGATGCAGGGCGAGCTCGAGCAGGCACCAGCCGAGCAGCAAGCCGATCGGCAGGCTGCCGACATCGCCGAGGAATATCCTTGCGACCGGTCGGTTGAACGGCGCGAAGCCGAGCAGCGCGCCGCACAGCGCTGCCGCGACCAGCGCGGGAGCTGCGGGGACATAGCCGAAGCTGCCGAGCAGGGCGATCGCCACGGTGATCGGCACGGCCTCGGCCGCGGTCATCAGGTCGAGCCCGTCCATGAAGTTGACGAGGTTCACGAACCAGAGGCCGGCGATCAGCAGCAGGCCGCGTTCGAGCCAGACCGGGCTGGCCGGAACCAGCCTGAGACCATCAGGCGCGGAAAACACCACGGCCGCAACGGCGGCGGCCTGCAGCAACAGCCGCGGGACGACGGGCAGCGAGCGGATGTCGTCGGCAAAGCCCACCACCGCAATGAACAGGCAGGCCGCGAAGACGATGAACGGAATCGTCAGGTCCTGCGATCCGGCCAGGACGATGACGATCCCGCCCGCCAGCAGCGTCGCCGCCGTGACCGCGATGCCGGCACCCTGCGGCGTCGGAATACGGTGCGACGAGCGCGCATTCGGCTTCGCCAGCGCCACACGCAGCAGCAGCGGCCGCGTCGCCTGGATCAGGACAGCCGAGATCGACGCAGCCAGGACCGCTGCGATCAATGACAGGAGGATTTCGAAAGCGCTCATTGTGGTCCGGCTATTGCGATCCCGGGATTCGCGGTTGCGATCCCGGGACTTCGATCGGTTCTGTGCCCTTGGCGGCCTTCTCCGGGCTCAGGATCCACACCAGGCCGCCAAACACGCCAACCACGAACGATACCGCGCCGAACAACAGCGAGATGTTGACGCCCTCATTGGCGATCAATCCGGCGTAGCCGAAGGCCAGCGCCATCGTGGCCTCGCGCACGCCCCAGCCCGCGATCGAGATCGGCATCATCGTGATCAGCATCACCGGCGGCAACAACTGGAAGATCTGGCCGAAGGTGACAGGGGCCGTGATCGACTTCACCACGCACCAGGCGATCACGACCGTCACCACGTGAATGGCGATCGAGAGGATTGCGACCCTCAATCCGCGCTTGCGGCTGAACAACACCCGGTTCGCGATGACAGCGCAGGCGTGGATGTGATGCGTCGCCCACCATTGCTTCAGCCAGGCCCACGGCAACACGCCGATCAGCAGGAAGCCAAATCCGGCCGCGAGTGCGGCGAGGTCGAGAAGCAGCAACGCCATCCGGCCGTGGGAATCGGAAATCAGCCGATAGCTCCAGGGCAGGGTGGCGGCGATGACGACGGCGAGGGCGATCAGTCCGATCGCGCGATCGACGAAAATCGAATAGGTGGCTGCGCGCCACCCCGCACCGGCGCGCGCGACGAGCCAAAGCCGGACCGCGTCGCCGCCGATCGAGGACGGCAGTGTCTGGTTGAAGAAGGTGCCGATCACGTTGAAGCGCATGGCCTGACCGGTCTCCAGCGGGGCGCCGCACTCCACGCTGATCTCCCGCCAGCGCAACACGCCGAGAAAGATCTGCAGGAACGTGACCGCGATCGCGAGACCGAGCCAGCCCAGGCTCTCGACCTGGATCCGGGAGGCGAGGTCGTACAGATTGACCTTGCGCAGCGAGAAATAGAGCAGCGCGGCCGAGATCAGGATCTTGACGGTCGAAAGCAGGATTCGGCGCATTTCCGTTCGCGCTGCCAGGTTTCAGAATGTGTCAAAAACAGCGCAAAACGCTTTCGCGCGCCCAAATTCGCCGCCTTGGTATGGTTTCCGCGCCGATCTGGCAATACCCGTACTGGTCCCTATTGCGGCAGGCGCGAAGGGGTGGCTAAAGAGGCCGGAACGGGGGACGGCCGGCCACTCACCGGGGATTTACGTTACCGGTAAAATCCGACCAGACGCGTGGGGGCGCGTGCTACTGCTTGGATAGTGCTTCCGAGGCAACAGGGCCGCCGGCTGCGACGGCCCGGGCCGATTTGGTGTGTCGTCCGCAGGCGGATAGGACAGATTTGCACGACAGGACTTGAGGCATCGATGGATCGACGAATTATTCCCCTGATCATGTGCGGCGGCGCAGGCACGCGCCTGTGGCCGGCGTCACGCGAGGTGCATCCGAAGCAGTTCCTGTCGCTGTTCGGGGCCCGCTCGACCTTCCAGGAGACGCTGCTGCGGGTCTCCGACGCCGGCCTGTTCGAGCGTCCGATCGTGATCACCAACGAGGCCTATCGCTTCATGGTGCTGGAGCAGCTGGCCGAGATCGGCCGTGAGGCCGACGTGCTGCTGGAGCCGATGCGCCGCGACTCGGGGCCGGCGATCGCGGCCGGTGCGGCGTTCGCGCAGAGCCGCGACAGCGAAGCGATCGTGCTGGCGCTGGCCGCCGACCATCTGGTGCGGGACACCGCGGCTTTCGTTGCCGCGTGCCGCGGCGGGTTGGTGGCCGCGGACGCCGGCCGCATCGTGACATTCGGCGTCAAGCCGGAGCGGCCGGCTACCGAATACGGCTACATCAATCCGGGTGAGGCGGTCGCCGGCGAGGTGCGCACGGTGGCGAAATTCGTCGAGAAGCCGGATGCCGCGACGGCGGCGGGCTATATCGATGCAGGCTATCTCTGGAACAGCGGCAACTTCATGTTCCGCGCCGGCGTGCTGCTCGACGAGTACCGCAATGTCGATGCGGACAGCGTGGCCTCGGTGGAGCAGTCGGTTGCGTCGGCGGCGCGCGATCTCGGCTTCGTCAAGCTCGATGCACAGGCCTTCGGCGCGGCGAAGGCGATCTCGATCGATTACGCCGTCATGGAGAAGACATCGCGTGCCGCGGTGGTGCCGGTGGCATGCGGCTGGTCAGACATCGGCTCGTGGCGTCAGGTCTGGGAGCTGTCGGACAAGGACAGCCTCGGCAACGCTGCGCGCGGCACTGCGGTGTTCGAGGACTCCCGCAATTGCAACGTCTCGACCGACCGGGCGCTGGTTGCGCTCGAAGGCGTCGATGACCTCGTCGTGGTCGCGACCCAGGACGCCGTGCTGGTGTCGCGCCAGAAGGACGCCAACGGGCTGAAGCGGCTGGTCGCGAAATTGAAAGTGGCGGCGCCGGAGGTGACCGAGAATCACATCAAGGTGCATCGCCCCTGGGGCTCCTATCAGTCGGTCGACAATGGCGATCGCCACCAGGTCAAGCGCATCGTCGTCAAGCCGGGCGGACGGCTGTCGCTGCAGAAGCACCATCACCGCTCCGAGCACTGGATCGTGGTGCGCGGCACCGCGCAGGTCACCGTCAACGAGCTGATCAAGACGGTGCACGAGAACGAATCGATCTACATCCCGATCGGCGCGGTGCACCGGCTGGAGAACCCGGGCAAGATCCAGCTCGAGCTGATCGAGGTGCAGACCGGCAGCTACCTCGGCGAGGACGACATCATCCGCATCGAGGATGACTATCGGCGCACCTGAGGCGAACGGGCCCCGCGCTCAAGATCGAGTCGCGGGCGATGTAACTCTTTGAATCAAAACGTGTCCGGATTTCGCCGTTGGCATTCGCCACATTTGTGACGCCGTGCTATAGCGGCTGCCAACGAAGCGGGTCGTGATTTGCGCCAAAGGCGCGGATCGGGCAGAGGGGCCTTGGTGCTGATTCCCTCGGAGCTGGGATGGCTCCCTGAGAAGCCGGGACAACCGCCAGAACGTTACTTGGGGTCTACGATATGAATGCAAAAATGTCCGCAGCGGGCGCGAAGGCCGATATCGGCCGCGCATTGCGCGTCGGCGTGATCGGCGCCGGCGTGATGGGCAGCAACCATGCCCGCGTGCTGGCCGGGCTGCCCGGGGTGCTGTTGATCGGCATCGTCGATCCGCTGCCGGAACATCGCACGCGCGCCATCGACCTCGTCGGCTGCCGCGCCTTCGAAAGCCTCGATCAGCTGTTCGCCGAGGGCATCGATGCGGTGACGATCGCAGCCCCCACCCATCTGCATCACGAGATCGCGCTCGCCTGCATCGCGCGCAACATTCACATCCTGGTCGAGAAGCCGGTCGCATCCACGGTCGAAGAGGGCCGCGAGATCGTCGCGGCCGCCGAGCGGGCCGGCGTCACGCTGATGGTCGGCCATGTCGAGCGTTTCAATCCGGCGGTCGCCGCGATCAAGAAGGCGATCTCGGGCGAGGACATCCTGTCGATCGGCATCACCCGGGTCGGCCCGTTCCCGCCGCGAATGTCCAATGTCGGCGTCGTGATCGATCTTGCCGTGCACGACATCGACCTGATCCGCTGGTTCACCGAGTCCGACATCGTCGAAGTGCAGCCGCAGCTCTCGAGCGCGGTCGCCGAGCGCGAGGATATCGCGCTGCTGCAGTTCCGTACCGCGTCCGGCGTGCTCGCCCACATCAACACCAACTGGCTGACGCCGTTCAAGGCGCGCAACGTGACCGTCGCAACCCGCGGCAAGTATGTGATGGGCGATCTGCTCACGCGTCAGGTCACCGAGTGTTTCGGCTTCAAGCCGGACGGCAGCTATTCGATGCGTCATCTGCCGGTCGGTCATGACGAGCCGCTGCGCGCCGAACTGATCGCCTTCCTCGATGCCGTGCGCGGCGGCAAGCTGCCGGCCGTGTCCGGCGACGAGGGCGTGGCGAGCCTCGAGATCGCGATCCGCTGCCTGGAATCGCCCGCCAGGCCCGCCGCCTCGACGATGCGCAAGGGGCCGCGCCGCATCGCCGGCTGATTGTCCATTCATTCAACACGTGCAAAGAGCTTCCATGAACCAGCATATGCAGCTTGAGCCCATTCCCTTCATCGATATCGCCGCGCAGCGCCGGCGGCTCGGCAAGTCGATCGATGACGCGGTCGCGCGCGTGCTCGACCATTGCCAGTTCATCAACGGTCCCGAAGTGACCGCGCTGGAGAAGGCGCTGGCGGATTATAGCGGCGCCAAGCATGTGGTCAGCTGTGCGAGCGGCACGGACGCGCTCTTGATGGTCCTGATGGCGAAGAATGTCGGGCCGGGCGACGCGGTGCTGTGCCCGACCTTCACCTTCTGCGCGACCGGCGAGGTCGTGACGCTGACCGGCGCGACGCCGGTTTTCGTCGATGTCGATGAGGAGACCTTCAACATCGACGTCAACTCGCTGAAGCGCGGCATCGCGACGGCGCGCGCGCGCGGGCTGAAGCCGGTCGCCGTGATCCCGGTCGACCTGTTCGGCCAGAGCGCCGATCACGATGCGATCGGCGCGGTCGCCGAGGCCGAGGGGCTTTTCGTACTTGACGATGCCGCGCAGGGCTTTGGCGCCACCTACAAGAACCGCAAGCTCGGCACTTTCGGGCTCGCGACCGGGACCAGCTTCTTCCCGGCCAAGCCGCTCGGCTGCTTCGGCGACGGCGGCGCGATCTTCACCGACGACGAGGAGCTCGCGCGCACCCTGCGCAGCATCCGCGTGCACGGCCAGGGCTCGGACAAGTACGACAATGTGCGGCTCGGCCTCACGGCGCGGCTCGACACCATGCAGGCGGCGATCCTGCTCGAGAAGCTGAAGATTTTCGACGACGAGATCGCGGCGCGCAACAAGGTGGCGGAGCGCTATTCGCGCGCGCTCGGCAACCTCGTCGCGGTGCCGCGCCTTGCGCCGGGCTGTACCTCGGTGTGGGCGCAGTACACCATCCGCCTGTCCGACGGCATCGATCGTGACACTTTCGCGGCGGCCCTGAAGGCGCACGGCGTCCCGACCATGATCTACTATCCCAAATCGGTGCACCAGCAGACGGCCTACAGCCACTATCCGGTTGCCGACGGCGGCCTGCCGGTCAGCGAGCGCCTGTCCAAGGACGTCATCGCCCTGCCGATGCACCCCTATCTCGACGAGGCGACGCAGGACCGCGTCATCCAGGCTGTGCGCAGCGCGCTACAGGCATGATCCCGAAAAGTGGCTTCCGGTTTTCGGGCAGGATCATGCCTAAATCGTTAACGGCCTGACAGGAAACTTTTTCGTACCGTAATCATGCGCTAGAAGCAGCGCATGCTTGGGCGCATCTTCACCGTCGGCGGCTATACCCTGCTATCGCGGGTCACCGGGTTCGCGCGCGACATCATGCTCGCGGCGATCCTCGGCGCCGGGCCGGTTGCCGACGCCTTCTTCGTGGCTCTGCGGCTGCCCAATCATTTCCGCGCGATCTTTGCCGAAGGCGCCTTCAACGCCGCCTTCGTGCCGGCCTATGCCCATGTCCATGGCGAGCGCGGTGAGGCGTCGGCGCGGCTGTTCGCCGACCGCATCTTCACGCTGCTGTTCGCCTCGCAGGTGATCCTGCTGGCGGTGGCGATGGCGTTCATGCCGCAGGCGATGAGCATCCTCGCGCCGGGCTTCACCGAGGACGCGGCGCAGCGCAAGCTCGCGATCGAGCTGACGCGGATCACCTTTCCCTATCTGCTGCTGATCACGCTGGTGACACTCTATGGCGGCATGCTCAATGTGATGCATCGATTCGCCAGCGCGGCCGCGGCGCCGATCTTCCTCAACCTTGCCATGATGATGACGCTGGCGCTCGCGGCGTTCTTTCCGAGCGCCGGCCATGCCGCGGCCTGGGGCGTGCTGATCTCGGGCTTCCTGCAATTCTTCCTGCTCGCCGGCGACCTGGCGCGCCACGGCGGCCTGCCGCGGTTCGCGCCCTTGAAGCTCGACGAGGACGTTCGCGGCTTCTTCCGCGCGCTGGGGCCGGCGACGCTGGGCTCGATGGGCACGCAGGTCGCGCTGTTCGCCGACACCATCATCGCGACCTTCCTCCCCGCAGGCGCGCTGTCGGCGCTGTATTATGCCGACCGCCTGAACCAATTGCCGATCGGCGTGATCGGGATCGCAATCGGCACCGTGCTGCTGCCGGAGATGTCGCGGCGGCTGAGCGCAGACGACCACGCCGGCGCGATGGCCGCGCAGCGCCGCGCCTTCGATTTCACGCTGCTGTTCTCGGTGCCGTTCGTGGCGGCGTTCCTGACGGTCGCCGATCCGATCATGCGCGCGATGTTCGCCCGCGGTGCCTTCTCCAAGGCCGATGCCGCAAGTGCCGGCGCCACGCTCGCGGCCTATGCGGTGGGGCTCATTCCGTTCGTGATGATCCGCAGCGCGGTTGCGACCTTCTACGCCCGCAAGGACACCGCAACGCCGGTAAAAGCGGCGCTGACCGGGGTCGCGGTCAACGTCGCGCTGAAGATCGCGCTGGTCGGCACGCTGGCGCAGGTCGGGCTCGCGCTCGCGACCGCAATCGGGGCCTGGGTCAATCTGCTGCTGGTGCTGATGTTTGCCGTGCGCCGCGGCTACCTCGCGCTCGATCGCGCGCTGATCCGCTCGTTCGGCACCTTCGCGCTGTGCGGCGTGCTGCTCGCGGTCGCGCTGTGGCTGACCTCGCATTTCGCGGTGGTGTGGTTCGCGCCGATGCAGATCTTTCGCGACGAACTGATCCTGCTGCTGCTGATTGCGGTCGGCGTCTTCGTCTATGCCCTCTCGATCCTCACGCTGTTCGGCCGCGGCTGGCTGTTCGCGCTCCGCCGCGTATAGTTTTACCTGTCAAATCAAATGCATAGGAGGCGGCTGTGTGATAGCGCCGCGCGCGGCGGAAAGCGGTTTGCGCTTCGCTGACAACCACGCCAATATGCATGCAAACAACCAAGGCAATTGGAGAGACGATGGCAGCTCCCATCAAATTCGGCGTCGGACAAAGTGTGCGGCGCAAGGAGGACGACGCTCTGATTCGCGGCAGGGGCCGCTACACCGACGACGTTGCACCGTCTCCCGCATTGCACGCGCTGATGCTGCGCTCGCCGCATGCGCACGCGACCTATACGATCGATGCCGGCAAGGCCCGCGGCATGCCCGGCGTGGCGCTGATCCTGACCGCGGCCGACGTCGCCGAGCTCGGCGGCCTGCCGTGCCTGTTCAATCTCGAAACCGATCCGTTCACCGCACCGCCTTATCCGATCCTCGCCAAGGACGAGGTGCGCCATGTCGGCGACGCGGTGGCCTTCGTGGTCGCCGATACCGTCGATCATGCCCGTGACGCGATCGAGGCGATCGACGTCAAATGGACGCCGCTGCCGGCGGCGGTCGGCCTCGTCAATGCGGTGAAGAAGGACGCGCCGCAGGTCTGGCCGGATAAGCCCGGCAATGTGCTGTTCGACGTCTCGATCGGCGACAAGAAGGCCGCCGAGGACGCGTTCGCCAAGGCGCATGCGGTGGCCGAGATCACCATCGTCAATCCGCGCGTCATCACCAATTTCATGGAGACGCGCGCCGCGGTCGCGGAATATGACGCCAAGAAGGACCATCTGACGCTGACGATCGGCAGCCAGGGCAGCCACCGCCTGCGCGAGATCCTCTGCGACATGATCCTGAAGATGCCGAAGGAGAACATGCGGGTGATCTGCCCGGATGTCGGCGGCGGTTTCGGCACCAAGCTGTTTCCCTATCGCGAATATGCGCTGATCTCGGTCGCCGCGCGCAAGCTCAAGAAGAGTATCAAATGGACGGCCGAGCGCTCCGACCATTTCATGGGCGACGCGCAGGGCCGCGACAATCTCACCACCGCGAAGATGGCGCTCGCCGAGGACGGCAAATTCCTCGGCATGGATGTCGACCTGATGGGCGACATGGGCGCCTATCTCTCGACCTTCGCGCCTTACATCCCGCATGGCGGCGCCGGCATGCTGCCGGGCCTCTATGACATCCAGGCCTTCCACTGCCGGGTCCGCACCGTGTTCACCAACACGGTGCCGGTCGATGCCTATCGCGGCGCCGGCCGCCCGGAGGCCGCCTATGTCATCGAGCGCCTGGTCGATGCCGCCGCGCGCAAGCTCGGCATGACGCCGGACGCCATCCGGCGGAAGAATTTCATTCCGCCGAAGGCGCTGCCGTACACGACAGCGACCGGCAAGGTCTACGACTCCGGCGACTTCGTCGCGCATATGAAGCGCGCGATGGAAATTGCCAACTGGAAGGAGTTTCCGAAGCGCGCCAAGGCCGCCAGAAAGGACGGCCTGGTGCGGGGCATCGGCATGGCGAGCTATGTCGAGGTCTGCGGCACCATGGGCGAGGAGACCGCCAATGTGGCGCTCGATCCCAATGGCGATATCTCGGTCCTGATCGGCACGCAGTCGAGCGGGCAGGGCCACCAGACCGCCTATGCGCAGATCGTCGCCGAGCAGTTCGGCGTGCCGCCCGAGCGCGTCCATGTGCTGCAGGGCGATACCGACAAGATCGCGACCGGCCTCGGCACCGGCGGCTCGGCATCGATCCCGTCCGGCGGCGTCAGCGTGCAGCGCGCGACGCATGATCTCGGCAACAAGCTGAAGGAGCTTGCGGCGCAGGCGCTGGAAGCCGGCGCCGGCGATCTCGAGATCGCCGACGGCCGCATCCGCATCGCCGGCACCGACCGTTCGATCAGCTTTGCCGATCTCGCCAAACGTCCCGGCGGCGATACGTCGAAGATGAATGCGAGCGCGACCTTCGCCAGCGCCGACGGCACCTATCCGAACGGCACCCATCTCGCCGAGGTCGAGATCGATCCCGCCACCGGTATCATCAAGATCGTCGGCTACGTCATCGTCGACGATTTCGGCGTCACGCTCAATCCGCTGATGCTGGCGGGCCAGGTTCATGGCGGCGCGATGCAGGGCATCGGTCAGGCGCTGATGGAGCAGGCGGTGTACAGCCCGGCCGACGGTCAGCTCGTCACCGGCACCTTCATGGACTACGCGCTGCCGCGCGCCTCCGACGGGCCGTCCTTCGTGTTCGAGACCCATAACGTGCCCTGCACGACCAATCCAATGGGCGTGAAGGGCGCGGGCGAGGCCGGCGCGATCGGCTCGTGCCCGGCGGTCGTCAACGCGATCGTCGAGGGGCTGCATCGCGAGTACAAGATCGACCACATCGACATGCCGGCGACGCCGGAGCGGGTCTGGGTCGCGATCCGCGAGGCGCAGCGCCGCCATAATCTGTAACGGGAATCCGCGCGGGAATAAAACCTCGCACTCGGGTTCCTATCGAGAAGCCGTGACTCGCGCGCGCGGGTCACGGCGTTGCTTCGAAACGCTCGCAGGACGGAGAATTCACCGATGAAGCGGATTGTTGTTGTTGTGGGAGGTCTGCTGCTCGGCGCCGGCGCCGTGATGGCCGATCAGAAGATCGCTGTCGAGCAGGACAACCTGATGCGGGGGCAGGCGAAGAGCATGTACGATGTGATCGGCAAGATGGTGAAGGGCGATATCCCCTACGACCAGGCGGCGGTGGATGCGGCGATCGCCGACCTCGAAGCGAGCGTGCCCAGGATCCCGACAGTGTTTGCGACGAATCCTAAGGAAGATGTCAAAAACGCGACCTACGGATCGTCGCCGAAAGTTTGGAAGAGCAAGGCCGATTTCGACTCCAAGGTGCCTCCGGTGTCCAAGGCCATCGCGGACGTCAAGGGCAAGATCAAGGATATCGATGGCCTCAAGGTCGCCTTCAAGTCGATCAACGACCGCTGCTCGGACTGCCACGAGGTGTATCGTGTCAAGCTGAAGTGATTCCGCGGGGACGCGATCCCTGCGGCAGCAGCTGTGGGCGTGAGGAGCAGGCGAGTTGAAAGAGGGCGGATGCCGCGGCATCTGCCCTCTTTCTTGTCGGCCTGCGTTTGAAGCTTACTTCGTCACCTGACCGCGGATCTCACCGCCCGGGTTGGCCGCGGTGTGAACGTTGACATAGTACTTGCCGGCGAGGAGATCGGCGGCCTGCGCGTCGGTCAGCGTTGCGCTGCCTTCGACCGGGCTCGACGTCGCGTTCGGGATCGCGACTGCGACACCGGAATTCTTGCCGGCCTCGGCGGGGCCGTGGAAATGCGCGGCGGTGACCGGGCCCGAGAGGCCGGAATAGGTCACCTTCCAGCTCAACTTCTTGCTGGCGGCATCGTAGTCGATGTCGGCGGTGCCGGTGCCGGCGCTGGTATTCGGCGGCACTTCGCTCTTGCTATCCAGCTTCGCCGTGAACTTCTCGGCAAAGGCCGGACCGGCGAGGGCGATGGCGGCGCCGAGCGTCAGCGTGGCAAGCAAGGTCTTGTTCGACATGGTTCTCTCCCCTTTGACGTCACAGGATGGTTGCAATCTTCAAACAGCAGCTTTTCGGATTTATTCCCCAAATGATCGTGGGTGCGGCAAATTTGATGCGAGCTTGTCCGACTGGTTGCCATCATACTGGTCCATGAACTGACGCGACCAATGACGGATCGGTGAATGCTGCGACGAATTTTCCTCCTGGCGATTCTAGCCGGCGTAATCGGCGTTGGCGTGTTCTGGTGGCTGACGATCCCCGCGACCGTTGCCGCCGACGCGCTGCCGGCCTTTCAGCCTGACCTGGCCAACGGCCTCACAACGTTCAATGCCGGAGGATGTTCCTCCTGCCATGCCGTGCCGAAGCAGGACGACCGCACGAGGCTCGGCGGCGGGCTCGCGATCACCTCGCCGTTCGGCACCTTCTATGCGCCGAACATCTCGCCCGACCCGAACGACGGCATCGGCCGCTGGAGCGAGGCCGATTTCGTCACGGCGGTCATGAAGGGCACCTCGCCATCGGGTGCGCACTATTTCCCGGCGTTTCCGTACCCGTCCTATCAGCACGCCAAGGTCAGCGATGTGCGCGACCTGTTCGCCTATCTGAAGACTTTGCCGCCGGTCGCCGGCAAGGTGCGCGACCACGATTTGCCGTTTCCGTTCAACATCAGGCGCAATGTCGGCGTCTGGAAATTGCTGTTCATGAACGGCAAGCCGTTCATCGCGGATGCAAGCCGCTCCGCGCATTGGTATCGCGGCGCCTATCTCGTCAACAGCTTCGGCCATTGCGCCGAGTGCCACAGCCCGCGCAATGTCCTCGGCGGCATCGTCACCGCGCAGCGCTTTGCCGGTGGTCCGAATCCGGAGGGCGAAGGCTGGGTGCCCAACATCACGCCGAGGGGGATCTCGGACTGGAGTGTGAAGGATATTGCCTATTTCCTCGAGAGCGGCCAGACGCCGGACGGCGATAGCGCGGGCGGATCCATGGTGCGCGTGATCCGCAATACCTCGCAACTCTCGTCGTCCGACCGCGATGCGATCGCCGAGTACATCAAGTCGCTGCCGCCGGTCGAGGGACCGCCGAAGCCGGTGAAGAAGGAGAAGGAGAAGGAGTCGTAAAGCCGGATGAGCTTTGGTTGAACCGGCTCGCCGCGGTTTCGGTTCACCTCTCCCAAGGGAGAGGTGAACTTTCGACGCCGTTCAAGCTCGACCCAATCACATCATGCGCTCGTGGGCGCGATCTACTTTGCGCCGAACGCCTTGAAGGTGATGATGGTGAGCGTGTCCTGGATGCCCGGGATCACCTGAACCTTCTCGTTGATGAAATGGCCGATGTCGGTGTCGTGGTCGACGTAGAACTTGACCAGGAGGTCGTAGTTGCCCGCGGTGGAATAGATCTCGGACGCAATCTCGGCCTCCGCCAGCGCGTTGGCGACGGTGTAGGACTGGCCGAGCTTGCATTTGATCTGGACGAAGAAAGGAACCATCAAAGTCGTCTCCGGGGATTTCCGCGACTATAGGCCCAAAACGGGCGGCCAAGGCAAGGGGACAAGAAGCGGGCAAGGCAGCGTCAAGGCAAGGCCAACGCGCGGTAAAGTCAGGCGAACTTGCCGTCGATCCGCGGCCGGGCTAGGACAGGCCATGGTCTTGTTCGCGATGGTCGCATTCGTATCAACTGCCGGTGCTGCACGATGACGCCGGTCGCGCTCACCATTGCCGGCTCCGATTCCTCGGGCGGGGCGGGCATCCAGGCCGACCTCAAGAGCTTTGCCGCGCTCGGAGTCTATGGCGCCTCCGCGATCACGGCGCTGACCGCGCAGAACACCAAGGGGGTCAGCGGCATCCATCCGGTACCCGCTTCATTCGTCACCGCCCAGATCGACGCGGTGTTCTCCGACCTCGAGGTCGGCGCGGTCAAGATCGGAATGGTGGCGCAGGCCGAGACGATTGCGGCGATCGCCGATGGGCTGAGGCGCTGGGCGCCGCGCCATGTCGTGCTCGATCCGGTGATGGTCGCAACCTCGGGCGATCGGCTGCTTGCCGCCGAGGCGGCCGATGCGCTGAAGACCCTGCTGTTTCCGCTGGCCTCGCTGATCACGCCGAACCTGCCGGAAGCGGCGGCGCTGCTCAATGAGCCGGTCGCCGCAAGCGAAGCCGACGTCGAGCGACAAGGCAAGCGATTGCTGGCGATGGGATGTCGCGCGGTGCTGGTCAAGGGCGGCCACGGCCACGGCGCCGACAGCATCGACTATCTGATCGATGCCGAGCACAGCATCGCGCTGGCTGCGCCGCGCATTGCGACCGCCAATACGCACGGCACCGGCTGCTCGCTGTCCTCGGCAATCGCAGCAGGGCTCGCGACGGGCGAGAGCATGGAGACCTCCGTGCGCAACGCCAAGGCCTGGATCACCGAAGCAATCGCCGCTGCCGATCGTTTTGCCATCGGCCACGGCCATGGGCCGGTGCATCACTTTCACAAATATTATTGAGGCTCTTGTAGCCCGGATGGAGCCAACGGGTCGCGCGAACGCGCGCCCGATGACAGGCTCCGCGAAATCCGGGGCTGCACTTTCCGCGGATGCAGAACCCCGGATTACGCTTCGCTTCATCCGGGCTACGCTTCATCGCCGCTTCGAATTCGCCTCGTTCCGCCGCATTACGCAGGCCACACAACGCCTCTTCCACACAGCCGCGGCCGCCGATGTCGCCAGATTGTCGCACGCTGCTGTTATCCGCAGGGCAGGGGCGTACTGCTGATTCTCGTTAACTGTTTGTGGGGCCTTGGGTCGCGGGGATCGTCATCGCCTTGTCACAGGAATCTGTTAGGTGCACAGGCATGGGAAGTGACTCCTTGAGTGAAGAAAGTCCCGAGCGGCACTTTCGCACTTTGTTTATCTCCGATGTCCATCTCGGAGCCCGCGGTTCGCAAGCCGACCGCCTGCTGGACTTCCTCCGCTCTCACGATGCCGACACGATCTACCTCGTTGGTGATATCGTCGACGGCTGGGCGCTGAAGTCGAACTGGTACTGGCCGCAGACCCATAACGATTTCGTGCAGAAGATGCTGCGCAAGGCGCGCAAGGGCGCCAAGGTGATCTACGTCCCGGGCAACCACGACGAGTTCCTGCGCAAATATTACGGCACGCATTTCGGCGGCATCGACGTGGTGGAGAACACCGTTCACACCGGCGCCGACGGCAAGCGCTACCTCGTGATCCACGGCGACATTTTCGATCTCGTGGTGCAGAACGCGCGCTGGCTCGCCCATCTCGGCGACAAGGCCTACGACTTCGCGATCCAGATGAATCGCTTCGTCAACTTCTTCCGCAAGATGTTCGGCGTGCCGTACTGGTCGCTGTCGCAATGGGCCAAGCTGAAGGTCAAGAAGGCAGTGAACTATATCGGCGCGTTCGAGGCGACGCTTGCCGGCGAGGCGCGGCGCCACGGCTGCGACGGCGTGATCTGCGGCCACATCCACTACGCGACGATTCATGACGAGCACGGCATCCGCTACATGAATTGCGGCGACTGGGTGGAGAGCTGCACCGCGCTCGCCGAGCATGAGGACGGCCATTTCGAGATCATCACCTGGACCGACCCGGTGCGCCGGATCGCGCCGGTTCCGCGAGTGACGGCACGCGCTGCATGACGCATATCCTGGTCGCGACCGATGCGTGGCATCCCCAGGTCAACGGGGTTGTCCGCACGCTGACCATGATGGCACAGGCGGCGAAATCGCTCGGCGTCGAGGTGAGCTTCCTGACGCCGGACGAGTTCCGCACGTTCGCGATGCCGAGCTATCGCGATCTCCGGCTGGCGCTGCCCTACCGGGCCAAGGTCGCAAGTCTGATCGAGGCGGCGAGGCCCGACAGCATCCATATCGCGACCGAGGGCCCGATCGGGCTTGCGGTGCGCCGCTATTGCCGCAAGCGCGGCCTGCCGTTCACGACGAGCTTCCATACCCGCTTCCCCGAATACGTCTCGGCGCGGACGCCTGTCCCGGAGGCCTGGGTGTGGCGGGCGCTGCGCTGGTTCCACAGGCCGAGCCGGGCGGTGATGGCGGCGACCCCGGCGCTGGCAGCCGAGTTGCGTCAGCGCGGCTTCCGCAACGTGGTGCTGTGGTCGCGCGGCGTCGATACCGCGCTGTTCCATCCGCGCGACGTCGATCTCTGCCTGCCGCAGCCGGTCTATCTCAGCGTCGGTCGGGTGGCGGTGGAGAAGAACCTTGAGGCCTTCCTTGATCTCGATTTGCCGGGAACCAAGGTCGTGGTCGGCGACGGCCCGGCGCGGGCGGCGCTGGAGCGAAAATATCCGGACGCCGTGTTCCTCGGTGCCCGCCATGGGGAAGAATTGGCTGAGATCTACGCCGCGGCCGATGTGTTCGTTTTCCCGAGCCGGACCGATACGTTCGGTCTGGTGCTGCTTGAAGCGTTGGCGAGCGGCCTGCCGGTTGCCGCTTTTCCGGTCACCGGTCCCCGCGACGTGATCGGCGCGGCGCCGGTCGGTGTGCTTGACGAGGATTTGCGCCATGCCTGCCTGGAAGCGCTCAGCATCCCGCGGCAGGCCTGCGTCGATTTCGCCGCGCTCCACACCTGGCAGGCGTCCGCCCGGGTGTTCATCGACCGTTGCATGAACGTCCGTCCCGCGCCGCCGGATGGCGAGGGGGAGGCGTTCGAATTCGGTGCCGAAGAGCACCATTTCGCCGTCCTGCCGACACCACAGCCAAACTCACGCTAGTTGGGTCACGCTAAAGCGTCTTGCCCGCCAGCCCGTCGCCGCGATACAAATCGCGAATGACGGACACCGTTCTCAATCCACCCGTCGCTGCCGCGGACATCGATGCCGCCGCAAGGGTGGTCGCGCCGTTCGCGGTGCGCACGCCGCTCCTGACCTTCCCCGTTCTCAACGAACGCGTCGGCACCCAGGTCTTCCTCAAGCCCGAAATGCTGCAGCGGACCGGATCGTTCAAGTTTCGCGGCGCCTTCAACAAGCTTGCCTCGATCCCGCAGGACAAGCGGAGCGGCGGCGTCGTCGCGTTCTCCTCGGGCAACCACGCCCAGGGCGTCGCCGCGGCGGCCAAGATCCTCAACATGCAGGCGACCATCGTGATGCCTGCGGACTCGCCGATCACCAAGCGCGAGCGCACCAAATCCTATGGCGCCGAAGTCGTGCTCTACGACCGCGATCGCGACGACCGCGAGGCGATCGCCAACGGCATTGCCGGCAAGCGCGGCGCGACCTTGGTGCGCCCCTACGACGATCCCTTCGTGATCGCGGGCCAGGGCACCGCCGGCCGCGAGATCGCCGAGGACATGGCCGCGCTCGGACTGACGCCGGACATCGTGGTCGCGCCGGCTTCAGGCGGCGGATTGATCGCCGGCGTCGCAACCGCGGTGAAGGCGAAATATCCGCAGGCCCAAGTGATCGTCGCCGAGCCCGCGGGCTATGACGATCACGCCCTGTCACTCAAGGTAGGACATCGCGAGGCGCATCCGGTCGCGGCGCGGACCATCTGCGATGCGCTGATGGCGATGATACCGGGCGAGCTCACCTTTGCCATCAACAGCAAGCTGCTGGCGAACGGTGTCAACGCCACCGATGACGAAGTCGGCGCCGCCGTTGCCTTCGCCTATCGCGAGCTGAAGCTCGTGGTCGAGCCCGGCGGCGCGGTCGGGCTCGCCGCGCTGCTTGCGGGACGGATCGACGCCAAGGGCAAGAACGTCGTCATCGTGCTCTCGGGCGGCAATGTCGACACCGACCTGTTCGCGAAACTCGTTGCCTGACACCGGGTTAGGCACAGATGCTGCCGCGGTACATGAGCCGGCTCACGTTGCGCGTGCGGTCCATGGAACATGAATGCTTCGCGCGCCTCGCGTCGTGCGCGGGTCAAGCCCGGCAATGAGAGGATATGAAAAGTCTAAAGCGTGATGGCATTAAGTTCGATAGCCTGAATTTTTGAGGTAGTTGGCACATTCCTCGGAGGTGAAGGCG
>NZ_JADFUD010000018.1:0-147718 GCF_054820065.1 Bradyrhizobium sp. UFLA06-06 | reverse complement strand
CACATGCCGTTGTGCCAACCGACACACGGGCGGTGGTAGGGCTCCCTCCCCCGCAAGCGGGAGAGGGAGCCCTACCACCGCCCGTGTGTCGGTTGGCACAACGGCATGTGCATCAGCTTGCGAGGCGATGTCCTGCGCGAGCTTGCGCTTGATGCGGTCGATGGGCAGGCGTGGCAGCCACAGGCTGAGAATACGCCGACGGTTCACTGAATTGGCACTCATCACATTTCCATTCCATGATCCATCGCCCGACCGGGCCATGACGATTGCGCACGAGTTCGGCCTCGAAGCGCGGCGTGCCCCACACGCTCGCGGCATTGCCCGGCGGCGAATGCGCCGCGCGCACGATCCAGCGCGTCTCCGCGGTCGAGGGGATCGGAGTTGCCGCGATCCGCAGCACCAGCGCGGTGACGCCGGAGGCTTGCGCGGCCAGGGTCAATTTGCGGCTGGCGACGAGATCGAACTGGCGCGCCTGGCCCCACACCTCGAGCACGACCGCACCGAGCGCATCGCAGGCGAGCGCGTCGGCCGCGGTGCGCAGGCCGCTGTCGACATCGGCGGCACGCACCGTGACCAAGAGGCGCGGATCGAGGCCGAGTTCGGCAAGCCCGCGCATCGACAGCGCGCCGTTTTCGCGATCGGAAAAATCCTGCCGCACCCAGACCAGCGGCTTGCGTGCCGACAGCCGTCCGGCGAGCCCCGCGATGAAGCCGGTCGCCGCGCCGCCCTGATGGCCGGCCGCGAACACCTCGTGCAATGCTGCCGCCGCAAGCCCGCCGCGCAGCATCGCATCGGCGCCGGCATGGCCGAGCGCGATGCGGTTCGGCATCGCCGCATCCGATGGCGCCTCGATGCGCGCGATGCTGCCGCGCAGAGACGCAAGCGTACCCATGCGTGCGCCATTCATTGCGCCGCTCCTTCAACTTGAAAATTTGAGGTCGTCACTGCCTGAACAGAGAACCAGGGACTGGCTCAATTGTTCATGGTATGTTCTAATATAAAGCTAACAGGGCCCGCAGAGTCAATCGGATTGGTGAGCTCATCGATTCATGAGTGGAATCAATGGGATTCAGCAGCCGCCGAACCGCACGGGCCCTGCTCTTCCGCAAGTCAGGCACGCAGGCCCCGAAAATGGCGGCGTGACGGAAACGGAGCAACCGCATGCGCATCATCGTGCTCGACAACGACACCGATTTCGAGGGCTGGCGCAAGGCCGCGCGGCGATTGGCGCTGAACGATGTGAAGCCTGCAGAGGTCACGTGGACCGTACGCCGCAACGACGAATTGTCGTCACCATCCTGCGTGAATGAATTGCCGGATACGCCGCAGGCGCGGTTCAACGTGTCGGCCAAATTCGTCGAGCTCGCAAAGGCCGCGATCCTGCATCGCAGTGACGAACGCTTTGCCCTGCTCTATCGCCTGCTGTGGCGGCTGCGCAGCCGTCACGATCTGCTCGGCGCGACCGATGATCCCGATGTCGCCGAGGTTCACGCGATGGCGCGCGCGGTCTATGTCGATATCGACAGGATGCATGCGCATCTGCGCTTCCGCGAGATCGGCCGCGAGCGGACGGCGCATTACGTCGCCTGGTTCGAGCCGGAGCATCGCATCGTCGAGCTTGCCGCGCCGTTCTTCGCCGGCCGCTTCGCCGACATGCCGTGGTCGATCCTGACCCCCGACGTCTGCGCACATTGGGACGGGCACGCGATCTCGATCACGCCGGGCGTCGCCAAATCCGAAGTGCCGACCGAGGACCGGCTTGAGGAGGCCTGGCGGCGTCACGACAACGGCCGCTTCAATCCCGCACGGCTGAAAGCGATGGAGATGCCGCAAGCCTATTGGAGGAACCTGCCCGAGGACTCGATCATTAAGCCTCTGATCGAAGACGCAATGCGCATGACCAGCGGCCCCTTCATCGCACGCAAGGCGGCCGAGCCGCAGAAGCGGCAGGATACGCCGATGCCCCGCAAGCAAGTTCAAGGCAAGCAGGTTCAAGACAGGCAAGCTCACGACACGATCGCGGCCTTGCGCGAGGAGGCCGCCGATTGCCGCGCCTGCCCGCTGTGGAAAGACGCAACGCAGACCGTGTTCGGCGAGGGACCGCAGAGCGCAACGCTGATGCTGGTCGGCGAGCAGCCCGGCGACAAGGAAGATCTCGCAGGCCACCCCTTCGTCGGACCGGCCGGCCAGATGCTCGATCGCGCGCTGCAGGAAGCGGGCATCGATCGTCGCAAGGTCTATGTCACTAACGCAGTGAAGCACTTCAAATTCGTGCCGCGCGGCAAGATCCGGCTGCACCAGAAGCCGAACACACCGGAGATCCGCGCCTGCCGCCAGTGGTATGAGCGCGAGCTCGCCACCATCAAGCCGGACCTCGTGATGGCGCTCGGCGCCACCGCGGCGCAGAGCGTGCTCGGCAAAATCACGCCGATCAACAAGAACCGCGGCCATCTGATCGACCACGACGGAACCAAGGTGCTCGTCACCGTGCACCCATCCTATCTGTTGCGGCTGCCGGATGAAAAAGCCAAGGCGCTGGAATATCAGCGCTTTATCGACGACCTGAAAATCGCCGCACATCAGTTGCGCAGATCAGCCGATGCAGCTTGAGTTCCGTAAAACCAGCGGAACCGGAGGAACCACATCGCAACGAGAAATTGTTCTAAACGCAGACAAATACCTACAACCTTTAATTGATCCGTGGTAGGGTAGCATGTTCCGCAGGTATCGGGCGTCATGTTCACGCCATGACGTACCCTGAGGCGGGCGCGCTGCGCGGTTTGCTAGCCCCGATCGTGCGGCGCGCCACCTCATCTCGCAATCCTCCTCCCTCATTCGCGATCCTCCCACTCGCAGGCGCCCGCCGAATTCTCCGGCCGCAAGGCCTGCCGGCCCCGCCGGATGCCGGTGTGATGTCATCCGCACATTGTCTCGTCCTGCGAAACGCAGGCCGCAGCTTTCTGTCGCGATCGGCGCCCCCTTGTTGCTGGAGTTTGCCACGAGGCCGCGAAGCCACGTGCGCGCTCAATGCGTTGCACAAAAATTCGGCTCGGTGTCCACCGTCACCGTAAACCGGCTCATCTCGCGGGGCCGGATTTCAATTGCTTGTCATATGCATCGATCAAAATCGGGAGCATTGGGACAGGAGTTTACCATGAGCGATATGGCGTTACCCGGCTCGATCGAGCCCGCCCTAAAGAGGGGTCCGGACCTCGACAAGGGCTTTCATCCTCTCACCGGGGTTATCTATTTGGGCGTGGTCGCGGCCGCGCTGCTGTTCGTTGCCTACAGCATCTATGCCGATGTCGACGCCACCGGCACGCGCATCACTTCGTTCCTGCCGTATATCCTGCTGTTCGTCGCGCTGCTGATCGCGCTCGGCTTCGAATTCGTCAACGGCTTCCATGACACCGCGAACGCGGTCGCCACCGTGATCTACACCCGCTCGCTGCCGGCGCATGTCGCCGTGGTGTGGTCGGGCATGTTCAACCTGATCGGCGTGCTGCTCTCCAGCGGCGCCGTCGCGTTCGGCATCGTCTCGCTGCTTCCGGTCGAGCTGATCCTGCAGGTCGGCAGCAGTGCCGGCTTTGCCATGGTGTTCGCGCTCTTGATCGCCGCCATCATCTGGAATCTCGGCACCTGGTGGCTCGGCCTGCCGGCCTCGAGCTCGCACACCCTGATCGGTTCGATCATGGGCGTCGGCATCACCAACGCGCTGCTGCGCGGCCGTGACGGCACCTCGGGCGTCGACTGGTCGCAGGCGACCAACATCGCGAAGGCGCTGCTGCTGTCGCCGCTGTTCGGCTTCGCGCTCGCCGCCGGCCTGCTCTACCTCCTCAAGATCGCGCTGCAGCGCGCGACGCCGGCGCTGTTCGGCGAACCGGTCGGCGACCAGCCGCCGCCGTGGTGGATCCGCGGCATCCTGATCCTGACCTGCACGCTGGTCAGCTTCTTCCACGGCTCCAACGACGGTCAGAAGGGCATGGGCCTGATCATGCTGATCCTGATCGGCACCGTGCCGACCGCCTATGCGCTGAACCGCGCAATGCCCTCGAGCCAGATCGAGCTGTTCACGGCGCACTCGACCGCGGCCAGCAAGGTCATCGAAGGCAAGGCCGCCGGTTACAACGTGATCGGCAATCCGCGCCCGGCCGTGACCAACTATGTCGCGCAGCACCAGATCAACGAAGGCACCTTTCCGTCGCTTGCGGTGCTGGTGCGCGACATCGGCCAGCAGGTTGCCCAGTATGGATCGCTGGCCAAGTTCCCGGCTGACGCGGTCGGCAACACCCGTAACGACATGTACCTGGCGTCCGAGGCGATCCGTTTCCTGATGAAGGACAAGGAAGCCGAGCTGACCGCTGCCGACATCGCCACGCTGAACGAGTACAAGGGCTCGCTCGATGCCGCGACGAAGTTCATCCCGAGCTGGGTGAAGTTCGCCGTCGCCATCGCGCTCGGTCTCGGCACCATGGTCGGCTGGAAGCGTATCGTCGTCACCGTCGGCGAGAAGATCGGCAAGACCCACCTGACCTACGCGCAGGGCGCCTGCGCCGAGATCACGGCGGCCGCGACGATCGCGGCGGCCGACGGCTACGGCCTGCCGGTCTCGACCACGCACGTGCTGTCGTCAGGCATCGCCGGCACCATGGCCGCCAACGGCTCCGGCCTGCAATGGGCCACGATCCGCAACATCGCGATGGCCTGGGTGCTGACGCTGCCGGCCGCGATGATCATCTCGGGCGTTCTCTACTACGTGTTCTACCACCTGTTCTGACGCCACACGCTTTCGGCGCAGCAACGCGCCGGACAAAAGGCCCGCACTCCGGTGCGGGCCTTTTGCTTTGGACCTGCAGCCCGACTCCTCGCTCAGGCGGCGCAGGCCTTCGCAACCTCGGCCAGCAGGCCGCGCGCCCATTTGTGCAGGCCGGATTTGGCCGTCCTGCCGCCCCAGTACATGTCGATCGAGATCGGCACGCGGAACGGCAGCGCAGCGACATGGAGGCCGCCGCGCATCGCCCGCGCCAGATGATACGGGATGGTCGCGACGAGCCTGGTGCCTGTGATGATGCGCTCCAGACTGTCGTGGTTGGGAAGGCTGACCACCGCCTCGATCTCGATCTTCCTCGCCCTCAGCGCCGCGAGATAAAGCGGCTGCCACTCACCGCTGTGGGTGATGAAGACATGCTCGGCCCTGGCATAGGCCGATAGCGCGATCCGGCCGCGCGCGAGCGGATTGGCCGGATCCATCAGGCAGACATAGTGGTCGGTGAGGGTATGGCGCCGAAAGAAGCTCTCGCCGACGATCCCGACCGGACCGAGCACGATGTCGCACTGGTTCTGCTTGAGATGGACGTCGCCGTGGCCCGCGGCATCGAGCAGGACGAGACGGACCCGCGGCGCGCCGGCACGCAGCCGCGTGCTGAACTGCGGGATCAGGGTCTGGCGTTCGTGATAGTTGCAGGAGATCGTGACGCTGCCCTGCGCCGTCGCCGGATCGAATTCCGCCGGTGAGGCAAGCCCGTCGATCTCGCCGATCATGTCTCGCGCCCAGGCGACCAGCGCAGCGCAGCGTTCGGTCGCCGTCACGCCATTGCCGCTGCGAACGAACAGCGGGTCATGCAGCGCGCCGCGCAGCCGCTCGACCGCATAGCTGATGGTCGACTGGTTGACGTCGAGCCGCTTGGCGGCGGCGGAGAACGACTGCAGGTCATAGACCAGCACGAGGGTCCGCAGAGTCCCGATGTCGATCGGATCGATCGAGGAATTGGCCGCCACGCTGCACCTCCCTGCAATACTGGCGGCCAGCCTAGCATAAGGTCATGGAATATTTCGATGAGCCAGATCGATCCAATCGAATTGAGCGATTGTGTGTCCGGCGCTAGCCTTCTCAAAAAAGCCTCCGGGAGGACCTATGGCCAGCGGCGTACCAGTCGTCACCGACATCGCATATCAGGATCTGCTCGACGACCCCTATCCGATCTTCCGCCGTCTCCGTGAGATCGCGCCGGCGGTCTTCGTCGAGCCCGCGAAGCTGACGCTGGTTACACGCTTCGACGACATCACGCGGATCGAGCGCGATCCCGCGACCTACTCCGCCGACAATCCGACCTCGCTGGTCAACAAGGTGATGGGGCCGACCTTCATGCGCAAGGACGGCGCCGAGCACGCGATCGGCCGCAAGGCGATCGAGCCCTCGTTCCGCCCGGCGACGATCAAGGAGCATTGGGCGCCGCAATTCACCGCGATCGCAGAAAAGCTGATCGATGATTTGTTGGCGACTGAAGAGGCCGATCTGTTCTCCGCCCTTGCCGCGCCGATGGCCTCGCTCAGCCTGATGGCGATGATCGGCTTTCGCAAGATGCCGTGGCAGACCCTCGCCGAGTGGTCGCAGGCGCTGATCGACGGCGCGGGCAATTACGCCGCCGACGCCGAGATCGAGCGCAAGGCGATGCAGGCGAGCGCCGATGTCGATGCCGCGATCGACGCGGTGCTCGACGATCACCGCAGCCAGCCGAATCCTTCGATCCTGTCCTCGATGATCAATGCCGATCCGCCGATGCCGATCGAGGGCATCCGCGCCAACATCAAGGTGATCATCGGCGGCGGCCTGAACGAGCCGCGCGACGCGATCCTGACGCTCGTGCTCGGCCTCCTGGAAAACCCGGCGCAGAAGAACAGCGTGCTGGCGAAGCCCGAACTGTGGCCGGCCGCGCTCGAGGAAGCGGTGCGCTGGATCTCGCCGATCGGCATGTATCCGCGCCGCGTCACCCGCGACGTCGATCTTTCCGGCATCACGCTGCCGCAAGACCTTCAGATCGGCCTTTGCGTCGGCGCCGCGAACCGCGACGGCAGCCGCTTCGCCGAGCCCGACCGCTTCGACGTGACGCGGCCCAAGCAATCGCATCTGGCATTCGGCGCCGGACCGCATTTCTGCGCCGGCACCTGGGTGTCACGGCTCACCGTCGGCAAGATCGTGGCGCCGATGCTGTTCGCGCGCTTGCGCAATCTGCGCCTCCGCGCGGAGGCGCCGCCGGTGGTGCGCGGCTGGGTGTTCCGCGGACCGGTGACGCTGCCGGTGCGATGGGACGCGTGAGCCTCACGCCGCCAGCGCGTTCTCGACGATCTTCACGAAATACGACGTGCCGAAGACGATCGCCTCGTCGTTGAAATTGTAGGCAGGGTGATGCAGGCCGGCGCTGTCGCCGTTGCCGCAGAAGATGAAGGCACCGGGCCGCGCCTCCAGCATATAGGAGAAATCCTCGGCGCCCATCAGCGGCGGCATTTCGTGCACGTTGGATGCGCCCGCGACCTCGCGCGCGATGCGGCTCGCGAATTCGGTCTGCGCCTCATGGTTGACGGTGACCGGGTAGCCGCGCTCATAGGTCAGATCGATCTTGGCGCCGGTCATCTTCGCAACGCCATCCACCACCTCGCGCACGCGCTTCTCGATGAGATCGCGCACCTCGCGGGTCAGCGTGCGCACGGTGCCGCGCAGCTCCGCGGTCTGCGGGATCACGTTGCGGGCGTTGCCGGCGTGGAATTCGCACATCGAGATCACGGCGGAGTCGAGCGGATCGACGGTGCGCGCGACGATCTGCTGCAAGGCGGTGACGAGCTGCGCGCCGACCAGCACGGAATCGATGCACTTGTGCGGCCGCGCGGCATGGCCGCCGAGCCCTTCGATCTTGATGTCGATCGCATCGGTCGCGGCCATGATCGGGCCGGTGCGGATCGCGAACGAGCCGATCGGAATTCCCGGACCGTTGTGCATGCCGTAGACCTGCTCGATGCCGAAGCGGTCCATCAGGCCGTCCTTGATCATCGCGGCGGCGCCCGCGCCGCCCTCCTCGGCCGGCTGGAAGATCACGACCGCGTCGCCGGCGAAATTGCGCGTCTCGGCGAGATAGCGCGCGGCACCGAGCAGCATCGCGGTGTGGCCGTCATGGCCGCAGGCGTGCATCTTCCCCGGCGTCTTCGAGGCGTAAGGCAAATTGGTCTGCTCGTGAATCGGCAGCGCATCCATGTCGGCGCGCAGGCCGATCACCTTGACGTCGCCCTTGGCCGGCCCCTTCTTGCCCTTGATGACCCCGACCACGCCGGTCTTGCCGAGCCCGGTCGCGACCTCGTCGCAGCCGAACTCCCTGAGACGGTCGGCGACGAATGATGCAGTGCGGTGCACATCGTAGAGCAGTTCGGGGTTTTCATGGATGTCGCGGCGCCAGGCCTGGATATCGGGTTGCAGATCGGCGACGCGGTTGACGATGGGCATGGGAGTTCTGGCCTCAGAGGTTGGACGTAAGTCATCTCTAGCATGCAAGAGCCGGTCCACCCAAACAGATGTGGCATGCTCGCGGCTGGGGCCTGCATTCGCAATCGGGATGCGGGCCGTCCCTCGCTGGACTTTGCGCAGACCTCGGGCCTGATATCATCGCATCCGACCAAAGCCTAATAGTGCGGGAAATATCCGGCGCGGATACTACCCCAGGTTTTCCGCACCGAAATCCTCTCGCCTTCCAACAGGGAGCGGCTGCATGACGCCGGATCAGGCGGTGTTGTTTTCCACCATCATCCTGCTGGTGCCGATGGGATATTTTCTGCTGGCGGCGCCGGCGTTCCTGCTTGTGAAGCTCGACGTCCCGCCGGTCACGCGGCTGCTGCGCGGCATGTTCAATGCCTACTTCCTTGTGCTCACTGTCTCGGGCGTGATCGGGACACTCGCCTTTGCCACGGCCGGCCGGTTCGCCGTTGCGCTCGGCATCGCCTTGATCGCGGGGTTCGCGGTGCTGGCGCGGCAATGGTTTCTGCGGCGGCTCGATGCCGAGGCGGACGCGAGAGACGCCGGCGATCCCACCGCCGTGCGGCGGCTGCGCCAGCTGCATTGGGGCGGCATGCTGTGCAACGCGGTGCAGGTGTTCGTTCTGGTCGGCAGCATTCCCTACATGGCGCCGCTGCCCTGAACGCAGTTTGCTCGCTCGTCCGGATGCGGTTCCCGGCTGCCCCCTATGCGTCACGTTTCCGATGCGGATCGTATTTCGAGAGGACGTCCCTGAGGTAGTCCCGGCTTTTCCATTCCGGAGCGGGCGGCTCATACCCGGGTCGAGGCACATACAGATTCGCCGGTACGTCCGCTGAGGCGCCCATCAGGTCCGGAACGTAGCGCGGGCAATTTGGAAAGATCTCGCATTTGACGCGCACGACGACCTTCGCGCCATGATGCCGGGCCAGCGCTTCCGCGCTGTCGTGGATCGTCGCTTTGCCCCGGATGCGCGTGCGAAACGTCTTGCCGTCGAGCCGCACGAACAGTAGCCCGACGTTCGGGTTGCGGTGAATGTTGCCGAGCGTGCGGTACATGTTGTTGCCGTCGTACTCAGGGAATTCAAGCGTATCGGGCCCGGTGATCTTCACGAAGCCGGGATCGCCGGAACGCATCGAGCAATCGACGTTGTCCTGATAGCTGGTCGCGACGAAAAAGAATCGCGTCTCCTCGATGAGCTTGCGGTCCTGTTCCCAGAACTCGAAGTGGAGGCGATGCTTCTCGAGACCGTCGGCGACGCGACGACCGTCGAAGCGGTCCTGCAACTCACGCATTCCGTCGTGGTAGAAAGGGGCGCGGACTGGGTCGGCCACGGCAATCCTCCAGCAAGCTGAGCAATCGATCTGCACGTTGACGTGGCCGCGATTTTCCTTGGCAGTTCACCCGGCCAGCAAGGCGAAAGACTATTCATTCGGCACGGGCGTGAAAAGCCACCCAGGTCCGGAGCGGGTGAAAAGGCGTCGATGACGGCCGTTCCCTACCCTGATGTCAGCATCTGGCTGCGGATCTCCTGCGCGGTGCGGCGCAGCGGCAGCAGGAATTTCTTGCGCGCGCCGGCTTCGCTCACCGTCCCCGAGATCGTGTTGACGCTGAGCGCGGCGACCACCGCGCCCGCGGGATCGCGCAACGGCACCGCGATGCCGCAGATCGCCGGATCGAGCTCGCCATCGACCCAGGCATAGCCGTCGCTCTCGACCCGCGCGAGCAACTCGCCAAGACGCTCCGGATCGGTGACCGTGCGCGGCGTGACCTGCTTGAAGCCCCTGGTCGCGAGATAAGCCTCACGTGTGCCAGGCGGCAGCGCCGCGAGCATGACGCGGCCGAGCGACACCAGATGCGCGGGCAGCCGGCTGCCGACGCCGAGATTGGCCGAGAGGATCCGTCGCGCCGGCAGCCTTAGCGCATAGACGATCTCGTCCTCGTCGAGCACCGCCATCGCGCAGGACTCGCCGATCTCGTTGCGCAGATTTTCCAGCGCGCGCTGCGCATGACCCCAGTATGGCAGCGCGTTGAGATAGGACAGCCCGAGCCCGAGCGCGCGCGGCCGCAGGGTGAAATAGCGTCCGTCGGAGGCGCAATATTTCAGCGCCACCAGGGTCGCGAGGATACGCCGCGCGGTGGCGCGGTTGAGGCCCGCAGTGTCGGCGGCCTCCGCCAGCGTGTGCCGCCCCGGCGGCTTGCCGAGTGCTTCGATGATCGAGAAGCCGCGCGCAATCGCGCGCACGAAGCCGTCACTCTCTTTGCTCATGGCGGGCGCCTGGCTGGTTCCGTCATCGCGCTCACGACATCGCAGCCCGCATGGCTGCCTGCACATGACGCGGCTCTGCGCGCTTGTCAGGGGCTCCCGACCGCGCTAGCGTGAATTCATACAGCGAATGAATCGTTCGCCTGGCGAACTCAATAGCAGGAGGATGCACGATGGCGCAAGCAGAAAGTTCTGCGGCCACCCCGTTCGAAACCGATTTCTGGAAAGACGCGAAGCTGCGCAAGGTGTGGGACGACATCGTCCCCGGCGAACCGCGCAAAACGCTGCCCTACAAGCTCACCCAGGAAGCGATCGCGCTGTACTGCCGTGCGGTCGGCGAGACCAATCCGCTCTATCTGGACGAAGCCGCCGCGAAGGCCGGGCCCTATGGCGGGCTGATCGCGCCGCCCGCGATCCATATCCTGCTGATGTTCGCCTGCACGCCGGCCGACGACTGGATGCGCTCGCCGGGCACCGTCAATGCCGGACAGTCCTGGAGCTACAACATCCCGACCCGCCCCGGCGACACCATCACCCTGCAGGCGCGCGCGCTCGACAAATTCATCAAGCGCGAGCGGCTGTTCGTGGTGCACGACAACGTCTTCTTCAACCAGCATGGCGACGTGATCTGCTCGGGTCGCGGCCAGACCATCCGTCCGATGTAAGGAGGATCACCATGACCACAGCGAATTTCGAATCTCTCAAGGCCGGCGACACCATCGACGGCCCGGCATTCGCGGTTTCGCGCGAATCGATCCGCCTGTTCTGCGATGCGTCGCTCGACTACAACCCGTTGCATCTCGACGACAACTACATGAAGGGCGATTTCGGCAAGACCAATTTCGGCGGCATCATCATGCACGGCATGAACAATTTCGGCCTGATCTCGCGCATGCTGACCGACTGGGCGCTTCCCGCAGGCGCGATCCATCGCAGGCTCGAGACGCGCTGGCTGAAGCCGGTGAAGCCCGGCGACACCATCCGCCCGGCCGGCACCATCAAGGCCAAGCAGGTCACCGCAAAATCGCGCTGGGTCCTGGTCGACGTCGCCGTGCAGAACCAGCGCGGCGAGACGGTCGCGGCCGGCGAAGCGATGCTGGAGTTTCCGCCGAGCGCGAAGGCGGGGTAGCCGCGTATTCGATCGGAGCAACGGGCTCCACTTACCTCGCCCCGCCTGCGGGGAGAGGTCGGAATGCATCGCTAGATGCATTCCGGGTGAGGGGGAGTCTCCGCAAATCCAACTGTCATCGTGCATGTGGAGGCAGCCCCTCACCCCAACCCTCTAAGAGCGAGCTTCGCTCGTCTCGCCCCCGTAAGAACGGGGCGAGGGAGCCTACCGCCGTCGCGGCAATAACGAACATCAAATAATCATTCGAGGAGACTTTCATGCAGGATGCGGCTCATTCGCGGCTCTATGGACGGATCGCCTGGCGCCTGATCCCGTTCCTGCTGGCGTGCTACACGGTTGCGATCATCGATCGCTTCAACATCGGCTTTGCCAAGCTGCAGTTCCTGCACGACCTCAAGATCGACGACGCGGTGTTCGGGCTTGCCGCCGGCGTCTTCTCGGTCGGCTATGTCGCGCTCGAAGTGCCGAGCAATCTGCTGCTGGTCAAGGTCGGCGTCCGCAAGACGCTGCTGCGGATCATGGTGCTGTGGGGCGTCGTCACCATGCTGCTCGCGCTGGTGCAGAACCAGTATCACCTCTATCTGCTGCGCTTCCTGCTCGGCGCCGCCGAGGGCGGGTTCTTCCCGGGCATTTTGTACTATCTGACGCTGTGGTTCCCGGACCGCGTGCGCGGCCGCATGACGAGCTTGTTCGTGATGGCGGTGCCGCTCGGCGGCGTCATCGCGGGTCCGTTGTCGGGCCTGATCATGGATCACATGCAGGGCGTCCACGGCCTGCATGGCTGGCAGTGGCTGTTCATCCTCGAAGGCGGCCCGGCCGTGCTGCTCGGCATCGCCGCCTATTTCTACCTCGCCGACGGACCGCAGGTCGCGAGCTGGCTGAGCGCCGACGAGCGACGGCAGATCGCAAGCGACCTCGCCCGCGACCGCGCCGCCGTTCCCGGCACCACGCGGAGCTTCGCGGCGGCGCTGCGCGAGCCGCGCGTCTATCTGCTCTCCTTCATCTACTTCGCGTTCTTCTGCTCGCTCAACACCATCCTGCTGTGGACGCCGACGCTGCTGAAACGCGTCGGCGTGGCGACCACCACCGAGATCGGCTGGCTGAGCGGCGCGATTTCGGTTGCGTCCGCCATCGGCATGGTGGCGATCGGCTACAGCTCCGACCGCACACGGGAACGGCGCTGGCACGTGGTCTGCTGCGGCCTCGTCGCGGCGGCCTGCTTCATCGCCTTGCAGGCCGCGCAAGGCAGCATCCTCCTGACCGTCACGCTGCTTGCCGTCGCCTCGATCGGCATCTTCGCGATCCTGTCGCTGTTCTGGACGATTCCGAACGCGATGCTGGAGGGCAGCGCCGCGGCCGGCGGCATCGCGCTGATCAGCGCGATCGGCTCGTTCGGCGGCGCGGTCTGCCCTGCCCTGATCGGCTGGATGAATGTCGCAACCGGGAGCATCTACGCACCGCTCGCCCTGGTCGGCACCGTGCTCGGCATCGGCATGCTGACGCTGATCGTCTGCGTCCCCCGCGCGAGACATGAGGTCACACTGGCCGAACCGAGCCGTCCCTGAGCATCCAGCGCACGCCCGGCATCCACTGCCGGGCTTGTGTCGGCCCGCTGCGTCTGACTAATAAGAGCCCAACAAAAGACGCTTGCCGGGAACGAGGACATGCCGCGAAGGCTCGAGGGTGATTTCGACTACATTATCGTCGGCGCAGGCACGGCGGGCTGCATCATGGCCAACCGCCTGTCGGCCGATCCAAAGAAGCGCGTGCTGCTGCTGGAAGCCGGCGGCAAGGACAACTGGATCTGGTTTCATATTCCGGTCGGCTATCTCTTCGCGATCGGCAATCCGCGCTCGGACTGGATGTTCAAGACCGAGGCCGAGCCCGGCCTCAACGGCCGGGCACTCGCCTATCCCCGCGGCAAGGTGATCGGCGGCTCCTCCGCCATCAACGCCATGATCTCGATGCGCGGCCAGGCCGCAGATTACGACCATTGGCGCCAGCTCGGCCTCACCGGCTGGAGCTACAGCGACGTGCTGCCGGCGTTCAAGCGGCTGGAGGATCATTTCCTCGGTGAAAGCGAGCATCACGGTGTCGGCGGCGGCTGGCGCATCGAGGCGCCGCGGCTGTCGTGGCAGATCCTCGACGCGGTCGGCGATGCTGCCGAGGAGATGGGCATCAAGCGCATCGCGGATTTCAATACCGGCGACAATGAAGGCACCAGCTACTTCCACGTCAACCAGAAGCGCGGCCGGCGCTGGTCGTCGGCGCGCGGCTTCCTCAAGCCGGTGCTGAACCGCAGCAATCTGCGGCTCGAGACTGACGTGCTGGTCGACCGCCTGATCGTCGAGAGCGGCCGCGCCGCCGGCGTGCTGTCCCGGCAGGGCAATGAGGTGGTCGAGGCCCGTGCCAGGGGCGAAGTGATCCTCTGCGCCGGCTCGATCGGAACCACGCAGGTGCTGCAGCGCTCCGGCATCGGTCCGTCCGAATGGCTGTCGCCGCTCGGCATCGACATCGTGCTCGACGTGCAGGGCATCGGCCATAATCTGCAGGACCATCTGCAGCAGCGCGCGATCTACAAGGTATCCGGCGTGCGCACGCTGAACGAGACCTATTACAATCTGGTTCGCCGCGGCCTGATGGGCCTCGACTACGCGTTCCGCCGCCGCGGTCCCCTGACCATGGCGCCGTCGCAGCTCGGCATCTTCACGCGCTCGGACGCGACGCGCTCGCGCGCCAACATCCAGTTCCACGTGCAGCCGCTGTCGCTCGACAAGTTCGGCGATCCGCTGCACCGCTTCCCCGCGATCACGGTAAGCGCCTGCAATCTGCAGCCGAGCTCGCGCGGCACGGTGCGGATCCGCTCGACCGCGCCCGACGACAAGCCGTCGATCGCGCCGAATTATCTGTCGACCGACGACGATCGCCAGGTCGCGGCCGACGCAATCCGCACCACGCGCAAACTGATGAAGCAGAAGACGCTGGAGAAATATCATCCCGAGGAATTCCTGCCCGGCCCCTCGGTCGGCGACGACGATGCCTCGCTCGCCAAGGCTGCCGGCGACATCGGCACCACGATCTTCCACCCCGTCGGCACCGCGAAGATGGGAACGGCCAACGATCCGATGGCCGTGGTCGACGAGCGGCTGCGTTTCTACGGCCTGCACGGCCTGCGCATCGCGGACGCCTCCGTGATGCCGACCATCACCTCGGGCAACACCAACACGCCGACGGCGATGATCGCCGAGAAGGCGGCGGCGATGATCCTGCAGGATGCGCGATAGAGCGACGATGAACGCCCCGAAGCGCTTTCTGGTCGGCGATGCCGGCGCACAGGTCGCGGTGGCGCAATGGGGCGAGCCGGCCTCGGACAAGCCGCCGGCGCTGCTGCTGCACGGCACGGGCTTTGTCGCGGAGGTGTGGACCGAGGTCGCAGAGACGCTGGCGGCCGATTACACGGTCTACGCGCTCGACCGCCGCGGCCATGGCCTGAGCCACAAGCCGCCCGCCGATCGCTATCACTTCCAGGATTTTGCCGATGACGTCCGCATGGTGGCGGAGCGTCTCGACCTCCAAGACATCTACGGCATCGGTCACAGTGCCGGCGCAACCGACCTGCTGCTCGCAGCCAGACTGATGCCCGGTCGCTTCGCGCGCCTGCATGTCACGGAGCCGACCGCGATGGACCCCCGCGCGCCGCGCGCCGGCGGCCTCAGCGACATCGCGCGCGGATCCGTGCAAGGCGTGCTGCGGCGCCGGGCCGAATTCGACAGCGCCGACGACCTGTTCCAGCGGCTGCGCGCCGCGCCGGCCTTCGCGCCATGGACCGAACGGTCGCTGTGGGCCTATGTCCATCACGGCTTTGCCCGGCTCGACGACGGCCGCATGCGGCTGCATTGCACGCCGGAAATCGAGTCGGCCCTGCTCGGGCCGATCTTCCAGGCCATGGAGCAAATCTACACCGGCGACGCCCGCGGCAATCCGTTCCCGTGGTTCTCCGACATTGCCTGCCCGGTCTGCATCGCGACCGCCGAGCAGTCATGGCCGATCTATAAGGAGATGGCAGGCCGCGCCGCGGCGCTGATCCCGCATGCGAGCCGATGGACCTTCGACGGCGCCGGCCATTGCGTTGCGCAGGAAGCGCCGGAGCTGATGGTGGCAGCGCTCATGACGTTTGCCGCGCGTACGCGTTAAGGCGCGAGCGTATCAATGCGTTGCGCCTAGCCGTAGTGATCAAGTTCGCTCAGGGCAATTCGGACCTCTCGCGCGAAATCCACCAACGACACGATGAAAGCCACGACGGCAACAATGAAGAGAATGGCAACGCCCCGCTCGTGCTGGATGTGAAGGAACGCACTCACAAAGCCGACGACGATGACAACGCTGATCGAGATGCTTCCGATGATGGACCAGAAGATAGCGCGATTGATCATGGTGGCGCGCCGAGCAAGACGCGGCAGGTCTGCCTTGAGCCGGCATCTCGCCTGATCCTGATCCGAAATTTGGTTCAGGTAAATCGATCTGTCGATGATCCGGTTGAGGCGGGAAATCAGCACAGCGATAAAAGCCGCCAATGCGCCGAGCAGAAATGCGGGCGCAGCCGCTTGAGAAATCACCTGAGAGAGCTGACTGACCGACGGCGTATCCGGCAACATCGACTCGACCTTCGGGTTAGCGCGGCCGAAACCAATCAGCCGGACATTGGCAACCTGGACCCTGCAGCCTGGCCATCACGACTCCGAAGTATCGAACCGGCAACGGCGAAGATTGCCCAGCCGGCGTCCGAACGGCCGCTATCGACGGCCTCTGGCGCGAGTGGCGTGATCTCAGCACAATTGAAGGCACGCACAACACTGCTATTTTGTGACGATCCGTCGGGTCGGCGTCACGGTGCCGGTCGGCGCCATCGGAGAGATCGAGAACGTCAACCAGGTATTCCAGCCGGCCGGGCGATTCTCTGCTGCAAATTCTCCATACCCTTTGAGATTCAGATAGCCCTGCATGTCGCCCACGGGAAACAGGAAGCCGATCTGCGGACCAACGCCCAGCACGCGGGACCGAAAGCCCCCCAGGACAGGGTGCTGGCCGAAATCATCGGTGACCTGCTGATAGGCATATCCAACCAGGCCAACGAAAACCTGCTTTGACAGAAACTGGGAGGCGCCCCAATCCAGATGGAAGTCGATCCCGTTCTGATACTGCGTATCCTGATTCTTGAAATTGTAGGTGAAGCCCCCGACTGCAGAAAATTCATGGCCCGCCTGCGGGTTGAAGTAGGTGTAGCCGCCGCCTGCATCGATGGCGGCGTGACCGATGCCGAGATTGGCGAGGCTGCTCGGACTGTATGCTCCGACCGGAACGTCTCCCGTTACATAGGTCATGAAATTGTGCACCCCGGCGTTCCACTTCAGCGTCGCCTGCGGGTAGAGGTCACCTACCGATGTGATTGAATCGCCGAAGCTGCCGGTGCGCGTTGTCGCCAGCGGACCGACGGCCGCCGTAAGTGTCCCCGCAAGATCTGCGCTGGACCGCCCGAACAGTCCGGTCACGCCGATGGCAAGCTGGCCACCCAGCACCGGCGTCGCGAACGTGTAAGTAGGATTGAGAAGGATGAGATCCGCCTGTGCGTTCAGATGCAGGTTTAGGTCGACGTTTGCCGCGGCAGGGATTCTGCCGACGTGGATTTCCCTGGCGGCCGCGGCATTGCCGAATGCACTTACGCTGGTGTGATAGTAGACCTCCGCCATCGACCAGCCGGGGACCTGCGGGGTCGCAGCGAGACTGCCGAAGCGGCCGGGAAGCCAATATGAAACGCCGCCCTCGTCGGCACGGGCGGCTTCAGAGGAGAATGACGCCATGACCATTGTTATGGCGATGCCGACATCCCTGAGTGTCTTACTTCGCCTGTTTGGTTGCCGCCTCTTCGAAGGATCACGAAGCCGCATGTCACCCACCCCACCGTTGGCGCATCGCAGAACGATCTGTACGGCTCGCTCGAGCGTTCGATTCGCGACCACAAATTGAAGCATGTTGATTCATGCCGGCCCCAGCGGGGCCGGCATGAATCAAGGTTCTCAAGCCCCGACCTTCCTGGCGGCAGGAACCGTCCAGGTGCCGTTGATGATCGAAGGGTCGGTTTCCTGCGGCCAATACATGCGCAGCATGAGTATGAAATCTCCCTCGGGCGCAGGAAGCCAGTTGGATTCCTTGTCCTTGCCGGGCGAATCCTTCTGAATGTAGAGATCGGTCGATCCGTCCGGATTTTCCTTCAGATTTTCCCGCGCACTGATCGAATATCGGTTGAGCGGATTGTTCACGAAGAAATAGCCGCTGTCGTACATCGTGAGCGACCAGAATCCCTCGGCCGGAGGAAGGTGGCCTTTGGGAAACCGCATGACGTACTTGTTCGCACCATTGTACTTGCGATCATCCACATCCTTTTGCGAGGTCGGGTAGACCGCATCCTGCGGGCGGTTGGCGCCAAGCCCGATCGCGGTCACCAGGGCCCGCATCAGATAGTCGGTACCGTAGATGCCGGTTTTCGTCGTGAACGCAAAGCCGTTCTCGTCCTTGACGGCCTTGTTGACCTTGAACTGAAGCATGATCCTGTCGAACGACACCTCCGGGACGCGCTTCAGGAAGTCCGCCTTCAGCTTGGTCTCGTCAAAGTCGCGCCCGGGTACGATGCCGATGCGGGCAAATTTGGCGAGTTGGGCCGCGTCCGCCGCGTATGGCGGGTTGGTTTTCATGAGCTCGCAGAGCAGCTTGAAATACGACACCGCGTCCATGCGATTGACCTGTTCGCGGACAGCCGTCTTCATGTCGATCGACGGATCGACCTTTCCCGGAGGTGGCGTGTACGGCTTGCCATAAGCACTGAGCGGAACGAGCTTGCACTCGTCCTGCAGCTTGTGGACGGCTGCATAGTCCTCCGGCGTTCCGGTGCAATAGATGCGGCCGAGCAGCCACACGAGGTTGGTAGGTGATTTGTACTCCCTCACGCCATCCGGCAGCGTGCCCTTCCAGCCGGGCCCGGTGATGGCATAGGTTTGTGCTCCGGTGCCGGTGGTACGCTTCCCCGGCACCTGGAATACCGTTGTCCAGCCATCCAGCATGGGCATCAGGAAATAGCGCCCCTTCATGTCCGGGATGCTGAGGACCCACGGTTCCTTCCCGACGTCGAAGAAGGACGTGGTGTAGAGCGTGTCCGCGTTGGGTGCGGTGACATCCCGGAACGACGCGTCCGGATATTGGCGCAGCTTGATGATATGGCCCATCGGCCCTCGCGTGCCCACGGGCTCCGCGACGTTGGTGATGATCCTCCGCGTCATCTCCATCGTCACCAACGGATAGCCGAATATGTAGGCGTCGCTCGCGAGCCAGAAGTCCTCCAAGCCCTGACCGACACCCAGGAAAGCTCCCTCCTCGGCGACGGCTGGTCGACCTATCGCCGCTCCGGTGAGCAGACCCATTCCGCCAAGCGCAAGATTGCGACGAGTGATCTCCATTGTTCTCTCCTTGTGTACAAATCGAATGGTCTTCAAAGAATCGTCTGGCTGCCTCGACTGTCGGCCTGCCGTGAAGGGCGTCCGATCCTCCGGTCAGGGCTGCATCCTGATCCCGAGCGCCGCTCTCATATCCTTGAAGACCACTGCGATGGCTTCGATGATGAGCTGGTCAGGATGAGCCTTGCAATGTTGGATCACTTCGTGCTCGGCCTCACGGGACTTCTTGATGTCGAGGTAGTGCTTGCGCGCGAGGCCGTTGTACCAACCGCTGTACCAGGCAGTGAGAAGATCGGCGTCTCCCTGCCACGTTCCGGCGAGTTGCGCGCATGTCAGCTTCTGAACATCCAGATAGCCTTCGGCGTTGGCATAAGCGCTCAGGTCCGTCTGCGCATGCGCCGACTGAATGCTGGCGACGATCAACGATGCTGCAATCATGGCGGTTCGTCCCATGATCCCCCTCCTGTGAGCTCGCGTGTTCGGCTTAGATTGGGCCGACCTTCCCTGTCGGCCGAGCGGCTGTGACGCGACGGTCGCGTTGCTCAGTAACAAGGCGGATACGGATAGTATCCGCACCGCGGGGCGTAATAGGGATAGGCTGCCGCAGCTCCAAGGGCGGCCGCACCCGCGACTGCAGCGCCGCGGTAGTAAGCACCTCGCCAGGCGGTGCGGCGAGCAACGCCGGCAAAAGACAGCGGCGTGAATGGACGACCGATGATGTCGATAAAGATCGACGCCGGTCCATCAGCCCCCGCAAGGTCACCTTCGAGCATATCGACATCGAAAGTCAGCCTGTCGCCTTCGAGCTTGGGCGATTTCAGGACGACGACGGCGTCGGCTACCGATGATCCGTCTTTCCTGAACCCGGACACGGTGGCGTTTGGAGGATCTTTCGCGAAATTGTCACTGCCATTGCCCCAATCCTCGACGATTCGCGACGTAAGATCGTGACCAGCCGCCCTCACGGGCCGATCGGCGAACACGATCGCATTCGGTGAAACCCCCGTCAGCACAAGCTTCCCGTCCTTCAAGCTCGCACCGCGCGAGTTGAGGACGAAGAGCGATGGCACGACTTCCGGCTTTGCCTGACCTATCGACTTCTCAAGCGGTACATGTGGTTTGCTCTCGGGTGCAGACTGGGAAAGCACCTTATGGGGAGCGGCAATTAATCCGGCGACACAAAATACGAACAGAGCTGAGCGAAGGATCATGTTTGTTATTCCTTTGGAAAGCGCAATTTCGGCAATCAGCTTCGCTAAGCATTTCGCGCCAATTCAAATCGCGCGTCTTGCCATTTCGCGCCAATGATCGGAATTGTCATTGCCGAGCGGCGTGAGACCTCTTGCGATGGCTCGCTCGGCTCTGCCTATCGGCAAGTTGCCTGTAGATGATGGGCTGAATTTTCATCAAACGCACGAAAGTACGGCTGAAGCTGCTAGGGTTGCTGTAGCCGACGAATTTCGCGATTTCCGACAGTGGCTTGCCTGAGTCCACGAGCAAGCGACAAGCGATGTTCAAGCGAACTTCCGCAAGCATTTCGCTGTGGCTGGTGCCCATGCGACCAAGGTGACGCTGTAGCGTGCGCGAGCTGATCTTGAGAGCGCGAGCGGTGCTATCAAGGGTTGCGTCACCGTGTCGCAGCGACGCGACAATGACTGCGCGGACCGCCTGGACTGAAGGCAATCGGACAGCTCTCATCGGTTGGGCTGAGGCGTGAAGCCCGTGCTCCTGCAAAGAAACGACGCTCCAAGATAAAGCAGTTTAGGGCATCGATCTGGCCATCAGCCGCCAAAACTTTCGCCAAGCGGAATCGTCGAACGTGTTATTGCACCTGATTGCTCGATAAAGACAACCCAAGAGAGTTCCGGCCTGCTAAGCTGCGATCGCGGCAAAACTTCTTGGGCAGGTAGTAATGACCGTCATTCCGTTGACCCGTTGTCAATTTTTGATTCCATTCGCTGAGCTTCATTCTGAAATAGGCGGCCCTACGGCGGCACTTCTCGCCAGATTTCAACTCCCGACGTCCTTTGAAGAAAAAGCGGATCATTACGTGCCTTTGTTGCCGGCGGTTCGGTTCGCGACGGCCGCTCAGCAAAAGCAGGGCCTGTCGGAAATTGCCTTTCGCGCAGCCCAACGACTTTCGTTAGAACATTTGAGCGAAACCATGCGGGCGCGGGTGCGCCATGCGCCAACCCTATTGGTTGCCCTGCAGCAAATATGCCGGTGGGCGCCGTGCGAAGATACGATCCTTCAACTATGGCTCGAGCCAAGCGGCGAGAGTTTGAAGATTTGCAGCAAGCTTATTGGAACGGAGGGCATTTCTCATCTTGAGATATCCCAGTGGCTTCAGAACATATTCGTCCTGCACATCGTCCGTCAGTTCGCCGGGATGAGTTGGTCTCCGAGAGTGATTGCGTTTGAAGCGATCTATACGCCGAGCCCAGAGGTCCAGTCGCATTGGCCGAACACGCGCTTCATGTCGGGTCAAAAGGCCTCATGGATCGAAGTGCCGGTCGAACTCCTCAGCCTTGCAAATCCCGCAAATGACGTTCGGTCAACGCTGTCCGATCACGCGCCGCAGTCATTCGGAAAGGACGTCGTCAGCGCACTGAAGCTGAGCTTGCCCTCCTACCTGGATCAAGGAGGCCTCACGATCATGCAGGCCGCCGAGATGATGGGAGTGAGCAGCAGGAGTCTGCAGCGGAGGCTTTCGCTTGCTGGTCTGACATATTCGGGTCTGCTCGAGCAGGCGCGCTTCAACAATGCGGCCAAGCTTCTGGGCGGCACCGAAATCAAGATCATCGACGTTGCATTCTCGTCGGGCTATGCCGACCCTGCCCACTTCACGCGGGCTTTCCGCCGGATTTCCGGCTGCACCCCGCGGGAGTTTCGGGAGAGGTCGAGGAACGGACAAGCCACGATCGATCGGCCTGCCGCCCGACCCAATGGCAATCGCGTCTAGGGAAGGTTTTCGCCTTGAACGCGGCGCAACGTAAAAGCACAGGGCTCCCGGCTCCCGGATCGATCTTGAGCGCTGCATTGTGCGCGAGCCTTGTCGTCGTCCCGGTTGCGAAGGCCTTTGCCGCAAATGATGACGGCGTTGCCAGTGCTTCAGTGCCGACGATCTATCTCGACCTCAGGACGATCTACGCACAGGTACCGGCAGGATCGCTCGCGTTCGGCTTTGGACGTTCAACGCTGTTCAATACGCAGACGCTTGCGGCATCGGGCGGCGCGGCACTTCCGGCGGGCCTGCCAGCAGCGAAATCCCTCAACATGGATTTTCCGCTAACGGTCGATGTCACCGAAAGCGTCTCGCTCTATGCCGGCGTCTCCGGCAGTTCGACGAACTTCGGAAGCGCCAGCTTTTCGTCCTTTCAAATCACGAGCTGGAACATCGGCTTCCAGGCCGACCTTTATGAGCAGAACGGCGGGACCTTTCCTACCGTGACGCTGCAATCGACCGTCACACAGTCGATTCCCAATGGTCCGCTGGGTACAACCTCGTTCAACAACATTCTCGAATTTGACTATGCGCTCGATTCCGATGAGACCAGAGGCTTCCTCAGCGGTTTCCAATACACGCGAACCGACGTCGATGGTGCGCTGGGAAGGGTCAACCCGAACACGATTGCCTATGTTGGTGGCTACTATCAATGGCCGAACAATTGGAAGTTTACCGGCCGCGTGGGCTTGCAATCCTTCGAAGGCGCGCAGCTTCTGAACCTCGCGTCGATTCAGCCCTTTGCACAACCGATCGTGCGGCTCGATCTCGACCGCATGGATGATAATGACAACCGACTGTTTGGCATCACAGCCGAAATCATGTGGGTGCCGAACCCCGCCTATCAACTGACGTTCAGAACGCCTCTGTATGCCGTCAAGAACTAGCCGGCGCACGAGCAAGCAAGCACCGAGACTATCCGACGCGGGTGCGAGCGACCCGCTCCCGGCCGTGCTGCGACGACGGGTAGATCTACCCCGGGTCAGCTTGACTGTGTCCTCTGCGGCCATCACCGGGTCAGCCATCGGCCCGCCAGGATGCGGCACCAATCGGTGCAGTGACACGGCCAAGCAGTCATGGCGTCGGCCGTCACCTCGAAAACCGAAGCGCGCCGGTGGCGACCGATCGTCCGGCTATCGCTGATCGTCGAACGGCTTGACCGAGTGGGCCGGCGCGCGCGCCGGCTGGATCGTCAGCCGATAGGCGATCAGGTTGGTGCCATCGAATGCCTCGAGCAAGTAGTCGCAAACGGGACAGTGATACTCACCCTTGGCGCCAGGTTCGGACCATAGCTCCAACCGCCGGAAACCTGCGCCACAGCACGCGCACGTTACATCCGCTTTCCGCACGTGGATCCTCTTGGCAGGGTTCCGCAGGACGTAAAAACACCAGGTGAACTCGGCAAAGAAACGATGGCTGTCGGCTGACTGAGGCGAAAGCAAATGTCATGGAACTCAGGTTCGCATTCTAGGCAAGATGCTTCGGCAGCAAAGTGCAGATTGTGCCTGGAGTGATTGATGACAGCTGCCTGACCTTGTCGAACGCGCGCCCTGCTGCATTCCGTTGATCTACGTCAAGCTCGCGCGCCGAAATTGTCGCAGCTTCACGGCTCGCAAAATCGTCCGTGAGGGAGGACACGCCATGCTTCGTTGTATCCTCGCCGCTCTGGCGGCTCTGGTTCTCGTTGCAGTTTGCCTGATTCCTGATGACGCCTATGCCCGCCGTGGAGGAGGCGGCGGCTTCCGCGGTGGCGGAGGCGGTTTTCACGGCGGCGGAATGCGTGGCGGTGGCATGCATGTAGGTGGTGGAAGGGTTCATGGTGGAGGATATCGCGTTGCCGGCCGTCCAGGTGGCCGACCGATTGCAGGGCGTCCGGGCTATCCCGGTCGACCGATTGCGGGGCGCCCTGGCCGCCCGGTCGCCGGCTATCCCGGTTACGGCAGAGGCTACTATCGGCCAGGCTGGGGCTATGGTGCTGCTGCCGTCGGCGCAGCGGCCGCGGCCGGCGCGTATGGCGCCTATGGCTACTATGGCAACCAAGGCTGCTACTACAATGAATACGGGCAAATGATCTGCCCGCAGAACCAGTATCAGTATTGATCCGGCTGAGCAGCAGTCGATGGACATGCGGTTGCACCGCACGGGCTCGCTGTCGAGCTTCGGTCAGGCATCGGCATGTCCATGTTGAATGGATCGACCGCAAAGGAACGCCACGATGGCCATCGTGGCGGTCCCTTGAATTTGCATTCCCGAGGAGACGACTAGATGGAGTACGACGCCTTCACCGACGCGAGCCTCAAGATGATGTACGAGGCTGTTCGCGGCGCGCTCGAAGCCGACGATGAGTTCGCGGCAAACGGTGAAGAGCCAAAATTCCGGGTCCGGTCGACGGCCGAATGGAAGCGGCATGCCAGCAATCTTGAGGCCGAGATTCTGAAACGGGGGCTCCAGATCGACATCATCGACTGGACGAAGGGCCGGGACGAGCTGTCGCTCTAGAGCCGTTTCGAGCCCGCGCGAACGCGGGCTCGAACGCCGGCAACTTTGCCACTCTCCGATCATCGTGCCGCGGCGACCCGTCCTGCGCATGGTCGTGAACGCTCGCGACGAGGAATAGCGCGCAGCGCCCTCGTCCGGGTCGGTGCCGGCACGATCACGCTCGCTGTGGTCAAACCGGGCCGTGCGATCCCGGTGGCACCATGTACAGGGTCATGGCGAAAATCACATAGATGAGCACGAGCAAGGCGCCGATAAACCATGCCGACCGTCCGCTGTTGGTGATGAAGCAGGACGTCACGGAGGCGATCATGACCATCGTCACGGCCCCCGGCCAGAACTGCAAATCCATCGGCTTCGGACCGACGACGTAGCTCAGAAGCACCAGTGCCGGCGCGACAAACAAGGCGATTTGAGACGCGCTGCCGAGCGCGATGCTAACGCTCATGTCGAGACGGTTCTTGCGCGCCGCAGAAAACGCGACCGCCATTTCTGCCGCGGCGCCGACCAGCGCGACGATGATGAAACCGACGAACGCCGGGCTCAATCCCAGCGTCTCGCCCGCTTTCTGCACCGAGCTCACGAATATTTCGCTGACCAGTGCGACCAGCACCGTGACCACGAGAAGGGTGCCTATTGCAAGTCCGATCGGCCAGCCGGCGCCGCCGGTTTCGCCATGCTCCTCGCTTGCAAACAGCTCCTTGTGTGTCTTGAGCGAGAACAGCAAGCCGAGTCCATAGACACATATCAGCAGCACAGCGAGGCCCGTACTGAGAGCCAGCGCCATCGCTTCGCCGCGCGCCGGATCGAGGTCGGCAACAGCCGAGGGCGCAAGCAACGCAATCGTTGCCATCAGCAGCAGCGCTGCGTACATCCTTCCGCCGGCCCGATTATATTCCTGAACGTGATGGCGGAGCCCACCGAGCAGGAATGATGCGCCGAGCATGAAGAGTGAATTGGTGACGATGGCACCAGCGATCGATGCCTTGACCAGCATGTACTCTCCGGCATGCAGCGCGGCGATCGCGATGATCAGCTCGGTCAGATTGCCCAAAGTTGCGTTGAGCAGGCCTCCGACTGCGTCGCCGGTCTTCTCTGCGACGCTCTCCGTCGCATGGCTGAGAAGGGCGGCCAACGGCACGATGGCCAGAACAGCGAGCACAAACAGGGTGGTGTGTGCGGAGGGAGCTGCTGTCTCGACCGCCAGCACGATCGGTACGAAGACCAGCATCCAGAGCAGTGGATTATGCCGAATTTCCTTGAGCAGAAGGTGCATGGTACCGCCCGGTCGAAACGAGGTCGAAAGCAGTTTCTGAACACCGCAGGCAGCGTAACCTTGATCTAGCTCAACAATCCGGCGCAACCGTCGCGCCAGTCACGGCCTGAGCCTTTCCCGAACGGTCAGAAGCGCGTCCATATTTGCCGGCTCCCTCCCCCTTTTGACCTAGATCAACCCGTGGCCGACCAGATTGCGGTTGTTCTCGCGGACATCCTTGATGAGCAGCTCAGGAGCTTACAATGACGAGGAACGCAGCTGTCGCAGCGATTGCATTTTTGGTGACGACCTCGTCTCTCGCTTTCGCAGCAGAGACGTCCACGACGGTCGGAGCTGCGCAACCCAGCGCCACCGACCTGAAGAGCCTGACGGACATGCGTGTCGGCATCGTCAAGGCCGCTTTGCAGCTGACACCCGATCAGGAGAAATACTGGCCGGCCATCGAGGATGCCATCCGTGCGCGAGCGAAAAACCGGCAGGCTCGGTTGGAGCGGATTGCCGAACTCCAGGAGAACGGACCGATGGAGGTCCTTGGTGGAAGCAATCCGGTCGAGATGATGCAACGAAGGGCAGACCGGCTGATTCAGCGCGGGACCGATCTCAAGAAGCTCTCCGATGCCTGGGAGCCGCTCTACAAGACATTGAGCGATGATCAGAAGCGAAGGATGGCATTCGTGTCGTTCGCCGTCATGCGCGGCGTGCGAAACGCGATCGAGCAGCGTGGCGGTCCGGACGACGAGGACGAATAAGGCCAACCGGACCGAACGCGAACAGTCCCTTGCAGCTTTGTGCGTGAAATGATTGGACGCTCGAAAGGGCGAGCGTGGCGCGTACCCGCCAAACGAAAACGCCGTACTGCAACCGTCCATCTATGTTGCGGGCGATTCCATGTTGCGGCGCGCATAGTCGCTTCGCCGGAAAGCACCGTGTTCATCAACCCGGTCATTCCGGCGGCGGAAAGCGGTCGAAGGTCGGCAGCTCATGCGCATCCTCCATCCAGCGCAGCCGCTCCGCGACCTGGATATGCATCGTGGCCGGCACCCGATCGGGATCGTCATAGGTGCCGCTCTGGATGTCGATGAACCCGGGCAGCATGTTGCCATTGGTATAGAAAAGTCCGCTGCCGCAGTTCGGGCAGAAGTGCCGCCGGCCATGCTCCGAGGATCGGTAGATCCTGGGCTGCCCCTTGGTCACCTTGACCATGCCCTCGGCAACCATCACCCAGCCGACCATCGGCGCGCCGGCGTGGCGCCGGCAATCGGTGCAGTGACACAGCGCATGGACGACCGGTTCGCCGGTTACCTCGTAACGGATCTCGCCGCAGTGACAGCCGCCGGTGACGTCAGCCATGTTTTCCTCCGCTCGATCAGTGGTTTGCCGGGTCGATAACGCTGCGAGCAGCAACGCTTCAATTGCGCATCTTGCCCTTGCGTCGAGCTGTCGCGCGGTCCCCTGCGCCCCCGATCATTCGGGCCTCACGAAATCGTCATCCCTGCCCTCGGCCTCGCCAAAGTCCCGGGAATAAAGCCCCGGCCCCGCCGATCATCTTCCCGGAAACCCAATCCCTGGGCCCACGGGAGACCTGCCATGAGCGGACACGATCACGACCATCGCGATGAGGAAAAAGGCGTCAGCCGACGCAAGGTGCTGGAATGCATGACCTGGGCCGGCACCGGCGTGCTGTGGACCGTCACCGGCGGCGTGCCGCATTCGCTCGGCATCGTCGGCTCGGCCGCCGCTGCGGAAGCGGCGCCCGGCATGACCTTCATGCAGATCAGCGACAGCCATGTCGGCTTCGACAAGCCGGCCAATCCGAACGCCATCGGCACGCTGGAAGAGGCTATCAACAAGGTCCGGGCGATGCAGGTCAAGCCGTCCTTCATGATCCACACCGGCGACATCACGCATCTGTCGAAAGCGTCCGAATTCGATGACGCCGATCGCATCATCTCACAGGCCAAGCTCGACGTGCACTACGTGCCGGGCGAGCACGATTTCATCGACGAGGAGGTCAAGCTCTACAAGGAGCGCTACGGCCGCGGCACCAAGGGTCCGGGCTACTATTCCTTCGACGCCGGCGGCGTGCATTTCATCGGCCTCGTCAACGTCGTCGACCTCAAGGGCGGCGGCCTCGGCAATCTCGGCAACGAGCAGCTCGAATGGCTGGAGAACGACCTCAAGGGCCGTTCGAAGTCGACGCCGATCGTGCTGTTCGCCCACATCCCGCTGTGGACGGTCTATCCGCAATGGGGCTGGGGCACCGAGGACGGCGCCCGCGCGCTGGAATACGTCAAGGGCTTCGGCTCGGTCACCGTGCTCAACGGCCACATCCACCAGGTGATGCAGAAGGTCGAGGGCAACGTCACCTTCCACACCGCGCGTTCGACCGCCTTCCCGCAGCCGGCGCCGGGCTCCGCCCCCTCGCCCGGCCCGATGAAGGTGGAGGATGCCAAGCTGCGCAGCATGCTCGGCGTCGCCAGCATCAACTTCAAGCAGAACAGCCAGCCGCTGGCGATCATCGACACGCCGCTGCAAGGCTAAGGGACAAGACCGATGAGTTCGATCAATCGACGCGACTTCGGGATCGCCGTGGTCGCGACCATGCTGCTGCCGGTCACGGCGGCCCGCGCTGAGGACACCGCGGTTCACATCGACAACTTCTCGTTCACTCCGCCCCAGCTGGACGTGAAGGTTGGCACCACCGTGACCTGGACCAACCGCGACGACATCCCGCACACCGTGGTGTGTGCGGGCAAGTTCCGCTCCAAGACCATGGATACCGACGGCACCTTCTCGTTCACCTTCACGGAGCCCGGCGAGTACAAGTATTTCTGCTCGCTGCATCCGCACATGACAGGCAGTGTCAAGGTTGGGTAACGTGACAACCCATACAATCACAACCATGCCCGGCCGGTGGCCCTCCGCCCCCGGCCGGGCACGAGCCGTCTCTCGACATGCCGGGCAGAACACGATGGTTGTCAACGCGTCGCAAGACGATCCCGAAAAGGCGCGGCGCTTCCGCGAGGCCGCGCTGCCGTATCTTGACGACGCCTATACGCTGGCTCGCTATCTGCTGCGCGATGCCGCCGACGCCGAGGATGCGGTGCAGGAATGCTATCTGCGCGCCTACAAGCATTTCGACAGCTACCGCGGACCTGCGATGAAGCCGTGGCTGTTCGCGATCCTGCGCAATGTCTGCCGCGCCGAATATGCAAGGCGCAAGACCGCCCCGACCGCGGTCGAGGAGTTGCCCGAAGGCGGCGAGCAGACCCCGCTGTGGAATGAAGCCCCGGAGACCCCGGAAAAGCAGCTGCTGCGCCGCTTCGACGGCGAGACCGTGCGCAAGCTGGTCGCGGCGCTTGCCGAGCCGTTCCGCGAGACCTTCGTGCTCAGGGAAATCCAGAATCTTTCATACCGCGAGATCGCCGATGTCGCCGCCGTGCCGGTCGGCACCGTGATGTCCCGGCTCGCGCGCGCCCGCGCCATGCTGCGATCGGCCTGGCTTGCGGAACAGGAGCAAGCGAAATGACCTGCGAGGAAGCCGAAGTGCTGATCCACGCGCTGATCGACGGCGAACTCGACGCCGGCCATGCGCGCGAAGTGGAAGCCCATGTCGAGGGGTGCGCGCATTGTGCCGCGCTCATGAAGGAGTATCAGGAGATCCGCCAGGCGATCGCCGAGAGCGATTTGCGCTACAAGGCGCCGCTCGAGCTGCGCCGCAAGATCGAGAAGTCGCTGCCGCAACCACAAGCGCAGGCGGCGCCGACCCGGCGCTCGGTGCTGCGCGGCTTCGCGCTGGGCTCCGCGGTGTCGGCGATGGCAGCGACCGGCCTTGTCGCGATCGTGCTGCGCAACGATGACGAGCAGCGCATCGAGAACGAGGTGGTGTCGGCGCATCTGCGTTCGCTGCAGGCCGGCCACCTCACCGACGTGATCTCGACGGATCAGCACACGGTCAAGCCCTGGTTCAACGGCAAGCTCGACGTCTCGCCGCCGGTGATCGATCTCACCGCGCAGGGCTTCACGCTGATCGGCGGCCGGCTCGACTACGTCAACGCCCGCGAGATCGGCGCCGTGGTCTACAAGCGGCGCCAGCACGTCATCAACCTGTTCGTGGCGCAGACCGCGAGCACCGAACGCAAGGCGGCGAAGATTTCGACGCTGCAGGGCTTCAACATCCGCCGCTGGAGCGACCGCGGCCTGAACTACTGGGCGGTCAGCGATCTCGGCGCCGACGAGCTAGCGGAGTTCGGCGACAAGTTCGAGGGCGCGATGCGCGCGAACAAGGAGGGATGAGCCTTGTAGCCCGGATGGAGCGCAGCGTAATCCGGGGACGGTCTTACCCGCTGTGAGAACCCCGGATTTCGCGCAGCCTGTCATCGGGCGCGCATTCGCGCGACCCGTTGGCTGCATCCGGGCTACAGGTTCGAAACTACGCCGACTTGCGCACCGCGTTGTCGACCAGCGTCTTGCCGAGCGACCAGATCGCGCCGGGCACCTTGTGGCTGCCGGCGATCACGTCGTCGAACGACTTCTCGATCCAGGTGCAGTCCTCTTCGGTGATCGTGAGCGGCGGCAGCAGCTTGATGGTGTGGAGGCCGTGGCCGGCGACCTGGGTCAGGATCTTGTGATCCTTGAACAGTGGCACCGTGATCAGCTGGCAGAACAGGCCCTTGTTGGCGGTCTCAAGCAGATTCCACGACGCCTTGAGCCGCAGCGATTTCGGCGGACCGAACTCGACGCCGATCATCAGGCCCTTGCCGCGCACTTCCTTCATCAGTTCATAGCCGGGCACCATGCGCGTCAGCGCAAGACGAAGCTCGGCGCCGCGTTTGGCGGCGTTCTCGACGAGCTTCTCGGCCTTGATGACGTCGAGCGTGGCGATGCCGGCGGCCATCGCCAGATCGTTCTTGGCGAAGGTCGAGCCATGCACGACCGCGCGATCCATCTGGTTGAAGATCTTGTCGAAGATGTTCTTGCGCGTCAGCAGCGCGCCGATCGGCACGTGACCGCCGGACAGCGCCTTCGCCAGCAGCACCATGTCGGGCTCGATGCCCCAATGCTCGATCGCGAGGAATTTTCCGGTGCGGCCGATGCCGGTCTGGATCTCGTCGGCGATGAACAGCGTGCCGTATTTGCGGCACAGCGCCAGCGCGCCGGGCAGGAACTCGTCGGTGGGCATGTTGACGCCCTTGCCCTGGATCGGTTCGACGATGAAGGCGCCGACCTGGCGCGACGACAGTGCCTTCTCCAGCGCCTCGAGATCGTTGAAGGGAATCGGGGTGCAGCCCGGCAGCAGCGGCTCGAATCCGCCGCGGAAATTCGAATCATCCGTCAGCGACAGCGCGCCGTAGGACAGGCCGTGGAACGAATGCCCGCAATAGACGATACCGGGGCGACCGGTCGCGCCGCGCGCGAACTTGATCGCAGCTTCGACGGTTTCGGCGCCGGAATTGGCGAAAAACACCTTGTCCAGATATGGAACATGTTCCAGAAGCCGTTCCGCGAGCACGCCGGCGAGCGTCGAGACATCGAGTTGCACAAGATTGGGCAGATCGGCGTCGAGCACGCTCTTCAGCGCCTGGCGCAGGGCCGGATGATTGCGGCCAATCGCAAAAACGCCAAATCCGCTCAATAGATCGAGGTAACGAGCCCCCTGACGATCGAAGAGGTATTGGCCTTGCCCCTTCTGGAAGCCGACGTCGTAGCCGATGGTCTTGAGAACGCGAACGAGCTGCTCGTTGAGGTGACGCGTGTGCATGGCACCGCGCTGCCCCTCGCGCTCCACAAAAATCTCGGAAACGTCTAAATTGGAACTTACCATTCGTTACATACGTCGGTTGATGGCCATCTCGTCAACTTAAAACGCTCGCTAGCGGCGTTTTGACCCCCGCTCGGATCGTCCAGTTAAGCACAGGTTTGGACCATGTTGCACTGCCCAAGAACTTTCGCGCGTACAATAGCCTTTTCAGGTTTATTTTTGGCCACCGTATTATCACCGGCACTTGCAGCGGACCCGACCGGCGACTGGAAGGTCGCTGACGGTGTCGCCACCATCCGCGTCGCCCAGTGTAATGGCTGTCTCTTATACACATAGTTCGTCGGCAGCGTCAGATGTGTATAAGAGACAGGGTCTACAACGCCAAGGACGGCCAGCTCTACAGCTCGACCATCAAGCCCGTCGGCACCGATCAGCTCGAGATCCAGGGCTGCGTGCTCGGCTTCCTGTGTGGCGGCGAGACCTGGACCCGCGTCGGTCCGCCGATTCCGGTGAGCGCCGCCGGCAACCCGGCGGCGAAGGGCACCCAGCCCAAGTCAACAGCACCGCAGAAAACCACCGGCGCCGTGGCGCCGGCCACCAAGCCGGGTCAAAAGCAGGTCCCGGGCAACGCCAATGCGCAGGCTGACGCGGTGGGCGATATCTGCCTGCTTCCGGACATCGCGCGACCGACGCATTAGCGGAAGCCTGCGGGGAACACCGTCCGCTGACATCGCGGCTCGGCGGCGCCTGCCGCCAAGCCGGTTCGACAGCGCCAACGCGTCAGGTGACGTCGTTGGCGATATCCTCCTCCTTGACCTCGCGCGGCTTGCCCATCAGCGCCGGCTGGAACAGCAACACCGCCGCGAGCGTGGTGACGAGCGAGAGCGCCAGCAGCTTGCCCATGCTCGCGGTGCCGGGATGGCTGGACAGCCACAGGCTGCCGAACGCGGTCGCCGTGGTCAGCGCGCTGAAAAAGATCGCGCGTGTCAGGCTCGACTGCAGCAGATTCGTCCTGCCCTGCCGCCACGCCGTGACATAGTAGATCTTGAACGCCACGCCGACGCCGAGCAGCAGCGGCAGCGCGACGATGTTGGCGAAGTTGAGCGGCAGCCCGATCAAGACGCAGATCTCCAGCGTGACGATGCCGGCGACCAGAAGCGGTACCAGCGTCATCAGCACGTCGACGACGCGGCGCAGCGTGAGCCACAGCAGCAGACCGATCGTGACCAGCGCCAGGATGCCGGCGTGGATGAACGCCTTCACGATGACGTCGCCCGACTTCAGGATCGAGACCGGCCCGCCGATCGCGGTCGGCTCGGCGGCGAGCACGGCGTCGGCAAAGCGCCGCAGATTGTCGTTGTCGTTCGGATCGCCCTTCGGCTCCACCTCGACACGCATAAGGCCGTCCTTGGTCTTCCAGCTGTCGACGAGTTCCGGCGGCAGACTCTGCAGCGTGACGGTCTGGGCCTGCAGCGTATTGCGGAGCTGATCGAACACGATCTTCATCGGCGCGACGAAGACGTCCTGCGCCTTGTCGCGGGTCGCCTGGTTCGAACCGGCGAGCTTCTGCAGCGCGTCGGCGAGCCGGCGCGCGGCCACCGCGCCCGGCCCCTTGCCGTCGCCCGCGGTCTTGCGCAGGCTGTCGACCGAGCTCTTCAGCGACTCGACATTCTCCTGATCCGACGGCGCCGGATCTACCGAATCCGGGTTGAGCGCGGGGCCGAGCGTCTTGGCCGCCTGCGCGATCAGCTTCAGCTTGGCCGGCTGGTCGTCGGGCACGAAGCTGTCGAGCGACATCACGCGCGACACTTCCGGCAGCTTCTCGAGCTTGGCCTCGATCTTCTTGGCGTCGGCTTCCGAGCGCGTCATCACGTTGATGGCGTTGGCGCCGGTGTTCGGATCCTTCCGCAGGTCGAGGAAGGTCGCGATCGATTCCACCTTGGAATTGCGCAGATTGATCGGGTTGAAGTCGAACTTCATGTAATGGAGCAGCGGCAGGCCCGCGACCGTGACCAGCAGCGTGCCGACGATGATCGGAACACGATGCTTCTCCAGGAAGAGATCGAGCGGCGCCAGGAAGGCGTAGCCGACCGGCTCCTTCTCGCCGGGCGGATTGAGCAGGTCGAGCAGCGCCGGCAGCACCGTGATGCTGGTAACGAACGCCACCAGCATGCCGGCGCCGGCGATCTTGCCGAGCTCCGAGATGCCCTTGTAGTCGGTCGGCAGGAAGCAGAGGAAACCGGCGGCGGTTGCCATCGCAGCGAGCGACAGCGGCACCGCGGAGCGGCGCGCCGCGTTTTCCAGCGCCAGCGTCAGATTGTCGTTCTTGAAGCGCTCGGAGCGGTAGCGAACGCTGAACTGGATGCCGAAGTCGACCCCGAGGCCGATGAACAGCACGGCGAAGGCGATCGAGAGCAGGTTCAGCGAGCCGACCATCATCAGGCCGACCGCTGTGGTGATGGCAAGCCCGATGAACAGGTTCACGAACACGGCGAAGATGATCTTGCCGGAATGCAGCGCCATCCAGAGGATGACCAGCACGATCACCACGGTGCCGATGCCGTTGGTGATCGCGCCGTCCTGCACGGTAGCGTATTCCTCGTTGGCGATCGGCACGGGTCCGGTCAGGCGAACGCGCGCGTGATATTCGGTCGGAAATTTCAGATCGGCCGCCGCCTGGCGGATCGCGTCGGTCGCGCCCTTGCCCGGCTCCAGCGCCGAATAGTCGATGATCGGCTTGATCTCGATGAAGGCGCGCTTGTCCGAATCGGTCAGCGGCTTGTCGCTGGTGAGCTCGCGCCAGGAGAAGGTCGCGTTGCCCTTGGCGAGGACGGTCTCGACCGTCTCGGAGATCAGGTTGAAGGGCGGCGCCGTATTGTCGAGCTTGACCTGCCCGCGCTTGACGCCGGCAAGGCCGGTCTCGAGCGCGCCGGTCAATCCGCGAATCGAGGGATCGCCGGCCATGATCTCGATCAACGGTGCGGCCGCTTCGAGCTGGCCCGCGACCTTGCCGACCTCTTCGGTCGGCAGGAACAAGAGGCCGTTCTTCTCGAAGAATTCGCCGGAGCCGAGCGCGGTGATCGCTTCGAAGTTCTTCTTGTCGGCCTGCAGCTTCGCGGTGAGCGCCTTCGCGGCCGAGCTGGTCAGCTCGGGCGTCGCTGCCTCGACCACCGCCAGGATCAGCCGCTCGCGATCAAACGCTTCCTCGAACTGGTTGTCGCGCTTGCGCCAATCCAGATCCGGCGAGATCAGCTTGTTGATGTCGGTGTTGATCGAGAAGTTGCGGGCCGTGTAGAAGCCGGCGCCGATCGACAGCAACACAGAGATAATCACAACCGGAAGGGCAAAACGCGTACAGGTCCTAACAACGGAGACGACAATATTTGTCAGCACTTCGTTTCTTTCTAATCTCGGGGAAGCATGGCCGAAAACGCCCGCTCTGTAGCGGAGTTCCCGGGACCGATCTAATGTTGTTTTGGTTATCTTCCTCGACGGGACGGCGAGGAGGTTCCAAAGCACAGGAACGGCCACGAATGGCCGGTATAAACCGCATGAGTGGGCGATAAAGTGACGAACAAGTGAGGGAGACGGACGGTCGCAGGAGGCAAAACCAACACTATATTACCTCCAATGCCCCCTCCTTCGTGATCCAGCCCCACTCGAAACGCTACCTTTTTGCCACAAATCCCTGTATTTCCATGCGCTTGGGGCACAGATCCCTTCCAGGAACTGTGATGGCGCGGACGTTGCAACTGACGTTGCGAGGTCCGACGTGTGGAGTGCGTTGCCGAAAAGGCCGCAGGGCATTGAACGAGATTGGTGCAATTTGCGTAACGGACGTCCGATGGAAGTGTTTCTTGCTCAGCCGCGCGGCTTTTGCGCGGGCGTCGTGCGCGCGATCGAGATCGTCGAACGCGCGCTCGAGAAGTATGGCCCGCCGGTCTATGTCCGCCACGAGATCGTGCATAACAAACACGTCGTCGAGAGCCTGAAGAAGAAGGGCGCGATCTTCGTCGAGGACCTCTCGGAAGTGCCGGCCAAGGCGGTGACCGTCTTCAGTGCCCATGGCGTTGCCAGGAGCGTCGAGGAGGAGGCGGAAGCCCGCGACCTGCCGGTGCTCAATGCCACCTGCCCGCTCGTCACCAAGGTCCATAACCAGGGCAAGCGTTATATCTCGAAGGGCCGCGCCCTGATCCTGATCGGGCACGCCGGCCACCCCGAGGTCGAGGGAACCATGGGACAGGTTCCGGGGCCGGTTCTGCTGGTCCAGAGCGTCCAGGATGTGGCGGAACTGAGGCTGCCGAGCGATGCGCCAGTCGCCTACATCACCCAAACCACCCTGTCCGTGGACGACACCAGGGACATTATCGCGGCCCTTCAGGCAAAATTTACAGATATTCAAGGCCCGGACATCAGGGATATCTGCTATGCGACACAGAACCGCCAATCTGCGGTAAGGGACCTGAGCAAACTGGTGGACATCATTTTGGTGGTGGGGGCCGCCAACAGTTCCAACTCGAACAGGCTTCGTGAAATCGGCACCGAGGTCGGCGTCGCGAGTTATCTCATTGCCGATGGGAGCGAACTCAATCCGGATTGGCTCAAGGATGCGAAGGCCGTCGGCATTACGGCGGGCGCTTCTGCGCCTGAAGTTTTGGTCGACGATGTGATCGAGGCCCTGCGCCGCATCGGACCTCTGTCGGTCTCGGTCGTTCCGGGCCGAGAAGAGAATATCGAATTCCGGCTGCCAGCCGAACTGACTGCGGGCTGATCTGAACCCACATCCCTTTGATAAGTGCAGAAAGAAATCGTCTAATGGCTATACCGTTCTTCAAGGAAATGCGTATCGGCGGTTATCTGATCAAGCAGAAGCTGCTTGGCCGCAAACGCTATCCGCTCGTGCTGATGCTGGAACCCTTGTTCCGTTGCAACCTCGCCTGCGTCGGCTGCGGCAAGATCGACTATCCCGATGCGATCCTCAATCGCCGCATGACGGCGCAGGAATGCTGGGATGCGGCCGATGAATGCGGCGCGCCGATGGTGGCGATTCCCGGCGGCGAGCCGCTGATCCACAAGGAGATCGGCGAGATCGTGCGCGGCCTCGTGGCGCGCAAGAAGTTCGTCTCGCTGTGCACCAATGCGCTGCTACTCGAGAAGAAGCTCGATCTGTTCGAGCCGTCGCCCTATCTGTTCTTCTCGGTGCATCTCGACGGCCTGAAGGAACATCACGACAAGGCGGTGTCGCAGAAGGGCGTGTTCGATCGCGCCGTCTCCGCGATCAAGGCGGCGAAGGCGCGCGGCTTCACGGTCAACGTCAATGCCACCATCTTCGACGGCCATCCGGCCGAGGAGATCGCCAAGTTCCTCGACTTCACCACCGAGCTCGGCGTCGGCGTCTCGATGTCCCCGGGTTACGCCTATGAGCGTGCGCCCGATCAGGAGCACTTCCTCAACCGCACCAAGACCAAGAAGCTGTTCCGCGACGTCTTTGCGCTCGGCAAGGGCAAGAAGTGGAACTTCATGCATTCCGGCCTGTTCCTCGACTTCCTCGCCGGCAACCAGGAATACGAGTGCACGCCCTGGGGCATGCCGGCGCGTAACATCTTCGGCTGGCAGAAGCCCTGCTATCTGCTCGGTGAAGGCTACGCCAAGACCTTCAAGGAGCTGATGGACACCACCGACTGGGAGACCTACGGCACCGGCAAGTACGAGAAGTGCGCCGACTGTATGGCCCATTGCGGCTACGAGCCGACCGCGGCCACCGCTGCGATCAACAATCCGCTGAAGACGATGTGGGTCGCGCTGCGCGGCATCAAGACCACGGGCCCGATGGCGCCCGAGATCGACATGTCGAAGCAGCGTCCGGCGCAGTACATCTTCGCCGAACAGGTGCAGAAGAAGCTCTCGGAGATCCGCCGCGACGAGGCTGCGGCCGCCGCCGCCAAGCAGCAAGCGAAGGCCTCGACCGCCGCCTGAAGCTCGATGTGAGCGAAAGCAGAAACATGAAAGCCCCGGTTCAGCGAACCGGGGCTTTTTTCTTGGATCAGGATGCCGCCTGCTCTTCCAGTCTCGTGCGCTGAAGCAATTTCTCGATCTCCACCGCGCGCGGCGCGCTGAGTGTGCCGCGCTCGATCCCGAGCGGGACATTGCGCAAAGCGAGCTCGCGATACAGCGCGCCGGATGGAGGAAATCGCTCATCCAGCGCCCGGAGGTGCTTGAGGATCGTTCCGACGTCGCCGCGCGCCACGCAGCCGCCCATGCCATTCGCCAGTCCGCCGTCGAGAACGGCCGCGACCGTCCCGCGCAGCAGCGGCATCATCGCGCGCAACGCGTCGGCCTCGCTGGCGCCAAAGCTCTTCCAGAGCTCGACGCCTTCCTTGAGCAGCGCGATCAGGAACGGACCGACGTAATATGCCGACGCATGATAGAGCGCCCGCGCACCGGCCGGCAGCGCCAGCGGTTCGCACCCGATCCAGGTCGCAAGCAATTCCAGGTCGCGCCTGAAGTCGCCCTCTGCCTCGATGCCGACGGTGCATCCGCGCAATCCCTCGAGCGCGACGTCCGGATTGGCAAACATCTGCATCGGATGAAATCCGCCTGTCGCTGCGCCCGCGAATTTCGCATGATCGAGCGCCGCCAATTCGGTCGCGCCGCTGCAATGAACCACGCGGTGACGCGGCTCCCAGCGCAAATCGCGGCACACCGGCAGGATCGCGTCGTCGCTTACGGTGAGGAAAACCATGTCGCAGCAGTCGACGACATGCTGCGCGTCGGTCATCGGCCGCGCCGACAGGATGCGGGATCCGAGCCGCTGCGCGGCATCGGCACCGCGGTTGTAGAACGCCGCGACGTTCAGCCCCGCGCGGGCGAAGGCCGGCGCGAGCGTTTGCGCCACGCGGCCGGCGCCGATGAAGCCGATCCGCAACGCCGCCAGCGCCGTGCTCATTGCGCATAGCTCCCGTCGATGCGGTCGAGCCTCCGCCGCAGCGCCGGCCATTCCAGCAGGCCGTAACCGGCCTGCAGATTTTGCGCCGCTTCATTCAGCACCGGATTGGTGTCGCGCTCATTGTCCAGCGTGATCTCGGTGCCGGCAAAGCAGGTCACCGTGTTGCCGATCGCCATCTCGGTCGGCGCATGCAGCGGCCGGCCGCAGCCGAGCGCGTCGACCTGGATCCGACAGGCCTGCTCAAGCCAGTAGATCGCATTGAACGCCTGCGGAATCGTGTTGCCGCAAACCAGGAGGCCATGATTGCGCAACACCAGCACATTGTTGCGGCCGAGATCGGCGACAACCCGGTCGCATTCGTCGCGATCGATCGCCGGCCCCTCGAAATCGTGATAGCCGATCCGTCCGTGAAACCGCATCGCCGTCTGCGACAACGGCAGCAGCCCCTCGGCAAGCGTGCTGACCGCGGTGCCGGCTCTGGTGTGAGTATGCAGGACGCAGTTCACGTCGGGCCGCGCGCGATGGATCGGGGCATGCAGATAGAAACCGGCGACGTTGACGTTGTAGCCGTGGTCGGGCTGCAGCAGGGTGCGGCCCTCGATGTCGATCTTGACGAGGCTCGACGCGGTGATTTCCTCGTAGAGCATGCCATAGGGATTGATCAGGTATTGATCGTGATGCCCCGGGACCTGTGCACTGATATGGTTGTAGATCAGGTCGGTCATTCCGTAGAGCGCGACCAGGCGGTAGCACGCCGCAAGATCGACGCGGGTCGCCCACTCCTGTTCTCCCACGACGGCCCTGATATCGTTGACGGCACAAACTTCGATCTGACGCATGTTACTGGGGCCCTTGGTGTCGGATGACGGAGGCGCGCTCGACGATACGGCTGAGGTCTTCCGATGATGGAAGCCCGCCGAATACATGCATCCCGTCCGCGCCAAGCCTGGATTTCACGAACAGATCGGCGGCAGCGGCGTCGCCATGCCGCAGCATCTCGGCAGCCTGCAACGCGTGTGCCATGCGGGTGACGAGCGCCCGCGCGTGCCCGTCGTCCGGATATTTTGCACGCAATCGATCGGCGAGATCGTCCGTGCTTCGGTCATAGACCGGATTGAGGCCCCTGCTCGCACGCAACTCGTCGACGAATGCGTCCCGGCAATTCGCATCGCGTTGCATGGCCCGCAAAACGTCCATGCACATCATGTTCGAGGTGCCTTCCCAGATCGAATTCAGCGGCGCTTCGCGATACAGCCGCGCCATCGGATTCTCCATGATGAAGCCGTTGCCGCCGTGCACCTGCAGGCATTCGTAGGTGAAGGCCGGCGCGCGCTGGCAATTCCAGAACTTCATCACGGGTGTCGCGACCCGCGCCAGCAATCGCTCGTGTTCGCTTGTTTGCAGACCGTCGGTCGCACGCGCGACCCGAAATGCGCCGAGCATCGCCGCCTCGCTCTCGAGCGCGAGGTCGGCGAGCACGTTGCGCTGCATCGGAAGCTCGGACATCGGCTTGCCAAACGCCGTTCGCGTTTGCGCGTGGTTGAGGGCGAGGCTCAGCGCCTGGCGCATCAGCCCGGCGGAGCCGACCGCGAAATCCAGTCGCGTCAGATGGGCATGCGAAAGGATTTCCGCGATGCCGCGGCCCTCTTCGCCGACCAGGATCGACCACGTATCGTGGTACTCGATCTCGCTTGACGCGTTCGAGCGGTTACCGCACTTGTCCTTCAAGCGCTGAATGTGGATACGGTTGGCGCTGCCGTCGGGCAACAGGCGTGGCACGAACAGGCAACTGACGCCGGACTGGGTGCGCGCCAGCGTGTAGAATCCGTCGGCCACCGGCACCGAGAAGAACCATTTGTGGCCGGTGATCGCATAGATCTCGCCATGCGCGCCGCGCTCGACGAAGCGCGCGGTGGTCTGGGTCTCGCGCAGATCGGAGCCGCCCTGCTTTTCGGTCATGGCGTAACCGATGACCGCGGCGCGCTTGGCCTCGATCGGAAGCCGCCGCGGATCGTAGTCCGCCGCCAGCGTTCGCTCCCGCCACAGATCGAATTGCGGCTTGCCGGAGAACCCGGCGATCGCGGCGTACGCCATCCCGGTGGGGCAGCCGACGCCGTTCTCGATCTGATTCCAGAGATAGCTCAGCGCCGCACGCGCCAGATGGCCGTGTGGTTCGCGCGTCGACCAGGCGAGGCTATGCACCTCGCTCCGGAACGCCAGCGCCATCAATTGATGCCAGGCAGGATGATATTCGACCCAATCATTGCGGTTGCCATACCGGTCATGGGTCAAGAGTTTCGGTTCGTGCTCGTTGGCCAGCCGTGCCGCCTCCTGCACGGATTCGCTGCCGGCATGGGCGCCGAGCGCTGAAAGCTTGTCTTTCGCCCACGGCGCGATCGATACGATCAGGCCACTCAACGCGCGGTCGTCATCGAATGCATTGAAGCCGAGCGCCGGCCGCGCCTGATTGCGCACTTCATGGGTCGCGAACGGAGCGGCTTTCGCTTCAGCGACGGCAACCGGCTGGACGCGCGCGTTCATGCGGAGACTCGCGATACAGGGATGAGTTCAGGCGTGGCGTGGCGAAACAGCATGCGCGCGGAAAGCCCTGCGATCGACTGTGCGATCGCCTTCGCCGCGTCGGAATCGGGGGCCGCTTCGGGCGCAAGGGGACCAACCAGCGCCTCCATGAAGGCGCCGGTCACGCAGGATGCCGCGACGTTCGCGTCGATCTCGACGAACTCACCGCCGGCGATACCGCGCCGAACCAGCCTTGCGATCTGATCGGCCAGGGCCGCCCGGTATTTCAGGCGCGCCGCGTCGATCTCGGGTTCACAGGGTTCGGCGATCAACGCGTAGGCCAGGCGGCGGCCGCGCATCGCCCGGACCGCGAATGTGTAGATCGCGTCGACCAAGCACTGGGACGCCGAGCCTTCCGCCTCGACGATCGCGGCAACCACGGCCACCTCGCGCTCAGACACCAAGGCGAGCACCTGGGCGTACAGGTCCGCCTTGGAGTCGAAGTAGCGATACACGCTGCCCGTGGCCACGCCAGCCCGTGAGGCGATCAGGGCGATCTGGGCGTCCTTCCAGCCACTCAGCGCCACGGCCTCCCTGGCGGCATCGAGAATGCGCGCTTTGGTTTCGACCAGTTGGTTGAGGCGAACGGCAGCGATTGCCATAGTGAACCTTAATTCATGAATAAAGGATCATAGTTCATTCTCGGACGGATCGCCGTGGCTGTCAAGTATATCGACCCGCCCTGCGACCGCAGGACCGTTCCGTGGGCGCCGGCACGCTGCCGGAAGGTCGTTAGAGGCTGCGGCGCGACGCAGGGGCGCGAGGAACAGGGATACGGGGGTCTCACCCCACAGCCGACGCGCACGCCGCCGCTGGGCGCGTGGAACCGGAACAGCGTGGCATCAAGCGAAACCTTCGGGCATCAAAGCAAAAGGCCCGATCGCGATGCAACCGGGCCTGTGTGTTGAGCTTGATGCGGCGAGAAACCCGGTCCCGGCCCGGCGCAGCGGATCAGGCCGCCTTCGCCGTGATCAGAACGTCTTCCACCGGCATCAACACCTCGTTGCCGAGCAGGAAGCCGCGGCAGCTGCGCAGCGAGCGCAACGCGCGGTTAAAGTCGATACCGGTCGAGACCAGCGCGCGCAGCGTGCGCGGGTTGCGCGCGATGCCGCGCAGCACCTTGCGCAGGTCGATGTCGCCGTTCGGCTTCACCGCGGATTTCGCAAGTTCCGGTAGCGCTCGGTGCGCGGGATCGCTGATTACGCGCAGCGCGGCGAACGGAATGCCGGCTTTGGCGGCATAGGCCGCCGCGATATGGCTCTCCATGTCGACCGCTGCTGCGCCCGTCATCGAGCGCAGAGCGGCCTTGCAGGCCTTCGCCGCGATCACCTCTTCCACGCCGGCGAGACCGCCGCGGACGATCCTGCGGCGCTTCAGCGCGGCGCTGGCGATCATCTCTTCGTTCAGCGCGGATGCGGCCAGGAAACGGGTATCGCCCGACATCACCTCGGTCGCGACCACGACGTCGCCGGACTTGAGCGACGGGTCGAGCCCGCCGGCCACGCCGAACGAAATCACGCCACGGAAGGTGGTCGGATCCAGCGTCGCCAGCAACTCACGCAGCTGCTGCGGATCGCTCGAACTGCAGATTACGATCATGCCGGGGCCTGCCGCGATGCGGGCCTCCTGCACCAATCCAGTCACAATCAATACCGGCCGAGGATCAATTCTACTGCCCACGGTCTCGGCGGCCCCCGCCTCAACAATCACATCCCGACCCCTACCACCCTGCTATTGGTGCTTCTCAAATTTCGATACCGCGCCAGCGCCCAGAGCGGAAAGAACTTCGAGTAGCCATGATATCGCAAGTAAAATACCCGCGGAAACCCCGTAGCTGTGTATCGCTGCTCGTCCCACAGCCCTTTTTCCGTCTGTGTTGCCTTTAGGTACTCCACCCCACGCGCAACAGCGGGATTTTCGACCTCTCCGGCCGCCATCAATCCAAGCAAAGCCCATGCCGTTTGCGAGGAGGTCGAAGGCGCGACTTCATAACCCTTGTAATCCAGCCGGTAACTGACGGCGTCTTCGCCCCAGCCGCCGTCCTGATTCTGGACTGACGCCAGCCAGTCGACCGCCTTCCGAATCATCGGGTCGTTGCGATCGATCCCTGCGACATTTAGCGCCGAGAGCACCGACCAGGTGCCGTAGATGTAGTTCAGGCCCCAGCGGCCGTACCAGGAGCCCTCGGCAAGCTGGGTGCGGCGCAGATAGGCGACGCCGTCAGCCATCGCCTTGTTGCTCTCGGCGGTCTCGCCGAGCTGGCCCAGCATCGAGATGCAGCGCGCGGTGACATCCTCGGTCGGCGGATCGAGCAATGCGCCGTGATCGGAGAACGGGATGTTGTTGAGGTAATATTCGAGGTTGTTGACGTCGAACGCGGCCCAGCCGCCGTCGCGGCTCTGCAGCCCCTCGATCCACTCGCGGCCGCGCGCGATGGCCTCGTCATATTCCCTGGTTCCGGTGTGGCGCCGCACGCGGTCCATCGCCATCACGACCACCGCGGTGTCGTCGAGATCGGGATAATGGTCGTTGTTGTACTGGAACGCCCAGCCTCCCGGGCGGACGTCCGGCGCCTTGACCGCCCAATCGCCCTTCAGCTCCAGCACCTGGCGCGGCTTCAGCCAGTCGAGGCCCTGCTTGGCCTTGGCCAGGGTGTCGTCGCCGCCCGCCTCCTGCAGCGCATGACTGGCCAGCGCGGTGTCCCACACCGGCGAGACGCAGGGCTGGCAATAGGCCTCGTGTTCGCTAATCACGAGCAGCTTGTCGATGCCGCGGCGCGTGATGGCGCGCGGCGGGAAATTCTCGTCCTTGCCGAGCGCCTCGTACATCATGACGATGTTGGCCATCGGCGGATAAATCGCGCCCATGCCGTCTTCGCCATTCAGCCGCTCTTCGGTGAAGGCGAGCGCGGCATCGATCGCTCGCTGGCGCAGGCTCTTCGGAAACATCGGCTCGATCACCCGCAGCACGGCGTCGAGCGAGCGGAACAGATAGAACCAGCTCGCGCTCTGATGCGGCGCCTTCGGCGCCATGCGGACCGATTTCGGATCCTCCAGGAACAGCTCGTCGATGCCGACGCCTTTCGGATTCTTCGCACGCGGCTTCAGCGCGGCAAGCACCATCAGCGGCACCATGGTGGTGCGCGCCCAGTAGGAGATCTTGTTGATGTGGAACGGCGACCACATCGGCAGCAGCATGATCTCGATCGGCAGCACCGGCGTCGCGCGCCAGGTCACGACGCCATAGAGCGCAAGCAGGAAGCGCGTGAACACGTTGCTGCCCGAAGCACCGCCGCGCGAACGGATCGCCTCGCGCGCCCGCACCATGTGCGGCGCGTCGACGGAATCGCCGATCATCTTCAGCGCGAAGTAGGACTTCACGCTGGCGCTCATGTCGAACGGGCCGTCATGCACCAGCGGCCAGCCGCCATGCGCGCCCTGGACGCGGCGCAGATAGTTGCCGATCTTGGCCTCCAGCCCGGCATCGATCGACTCGGCCAGATAGTGACGCAGCAGGATGTACTCGGCCGGAATGGTGCTGTCGGCCTCGAGCTCGAATATCCAGTGCCCGTCGGACTGGCGGTAGCCGAGCAGCGCTTCGGTTGCCTTGGAGATGCTCTTCTCCAGCGCGACCGGGTCGACTGCAACGCTGTGATCTCTCGCAAGCATTTCGCTCGATATCCTCTTCATCGCGGGCCGGCTGATCGAAAGCCGCGGCCGCTCCAGAGCATGATCCGATTGCTTCGGATCACGTTCTTGTCCTTTTGTTTGGTCGCGTTTTCTTCACGCGAACCGGTAACCACTTCGCTCGAAAACGTGCCAACAGGTCGAATCTAACGCCTGGCCAGAACCAGATCTGCGGCGCGATCACCGGATCGCACCGATCCCTCGATGGTTGCCGGCAACCCGGTAGCAGTCCAGTCGCCGGCAAGGAACAGGTTTTTTTGCGCCGTCGCGGGCCCCGGACGCAGGGCATTCTGTTCCGGCGTTGCCTCAAATGTGGCACGGCGCTCGCGCACGATTTGCCACGGCGGCAGGTCGCCGGAAACCCCCGACGCCTCGCAGATGTCCTGCCAGATCGCCTGGGCAAGCTCCTCGCGCGGCATGTCGACCAGACGGTCGCCGTTGCTGATCGTCACCGACAGCCGTTGCGGGAACGCGAACAGCCACTCCACGAGGCCGCCGACCACGCCGAGAATGGGCGCGGCATCGCGCGGCGGATCGACACGGAAATGCGCGTTCACGATGGCGCGGAATTTGGTCGGGGTTTTCAGGCCGGGCAGCAGGGATGCCGCAGCGCGCGGCGGCACGGCGAGCACGACCGCATCGTCGGCTCCCAGCGCAACCTTGTCGCCATTGCCAAAGTCGAGCTCGCTGATGCGATCACCCGACATGCCGAGCGCACGCAATTCGTGACTGAACTGGACGCTGTGGCCCCCCTCCTGCAGCAGCTTCACGGCCGGCTCGATCAGGACCGAGCTCAGGCCGTCGCGCGCGATCAGCGGGCGGCAGGCCTGCCCGCCCGCGAGCAGCGTCTCGCGCACGATGGCGCCAGCGAGCCCGGCCGAGCCCTCCGGCGGATCGACGTTCAGCGCGGCCAGCAGCAGCGGCTGCACCAGGCGCTCATACAGCGTGCCCTTGCAGGGAATGGTGTTGCCGACCAGCGCTCCGGCGCCGGCCCAGGCCAGCGGCGCCAAGGCGAGATAGTCGCGCAGGCTGGTGTCCGGGACGCGGCGCGCCTCGTCGAACACCCACAGCGGCAGGCGGGAATCGCCGAGGTCGAGCTGCCAGCGCTGGCCGCTGGCAAGATCGACGAACGGAAACTGCGCGCGCGCGGGCCCGACGAGGCCGGCCTCGGTGCCGATCGCGCGCGCATAGCTCAGCGCATGGCGGTTGCCCGACAGCAGCAGATGGTTGCCATTGTCGATGGTGAGATTGGTGGCGGCGTCGAAATAAGAGCGGCAGCGGCCGCCGGCCTGCTGCGTCGCCTCATGGACGAACACCTTGTAGCCGCCATTGGCTAGGCGCACGGCTGCGGAGAGGCCGGAAATGCCGGCACCGATGATATGAACGGTCTTTTGCATCAGATGATCGCGTAACGAAGAAGGATGCCGATCTTGGCGGCCTTGGACACACGTACTGGCGCACGCGGGGCGGTGAAGCCGCGCGCGATCAGGAGATCGAGAATCGCGCGGTAGTATTTCGACATGATCCGCGGCGCGCGCACGGCGCGGCGCGAATTGCGCTTCATGATCTCATCGGATTTCTGGAAATGCATCTTGGCCCGCTCGGCCAGCGGCGCGCACACTTTCGGCAGCGCGCGGTCGGCGGTGACGCGGGCCGGATCGTTATTGGTGATGCCGGCGTGCCAGAGCCACTCGCGCGGCAGATAGAGCCGGCCGAGGCCGGCATCCTCGTCGATGTCGCGCAGGATATTGGTGAGCTGCAGCGCACGGCCGAGGTGGTGCGCGAGCTGGATGCCATCGTCCTCGGGCAGGCCGAATACGCGCACCGACAATCGGCCGACCGCGCTCGCGACGCGATCGCAATACAAATCGAGCGTCGCAAGATCCGGCGCGCGGATATCCTGCGGCACGTCCATTTCCATGCCGTCGACGATCGCAACGAAATCCTCGCGCTTCAGGCCGAAGGTCTTCACCGAGGCGACATAGTCCTTCAGGCGCTCCGGCGGACGTCCCTCATAGAGCGCGTCGATATCGTCGCGCCACTGCTGCAGCGCGGCCAGCCGCTCCGGCCGCGGGCCGTCGGAATCGGCGATGTCGTCGACCTGCCGGCAGAAGCTGTAGATCTGGAACATCGCCTCGCGCTGAGCGTGCGGCAGGATGCGCATCGCGGCATAGAACGAGCTGCCCGACGCGGTGCTTCCGTAATTTGCGTTGGCCGCCGCCTCAGCACTCATGCGCCTGCCGCCGTCTTGGAGACCGTACGCCGTCCAGTCGCACGCTGCGCGGTCTCGCCGGCGACGCCGCCGAGACTCTGCAGCAGCAGTTCAACCTTGCTCAGATGCACGCGCTCGCTGAGCGGATCGCGCACCTTCAGCATGTTGACGATCTTGTCGGCGAACGCCTGGATCACGGAAATCTCGAGCCCCAGCCTGAAATCCTTCACTTCGGCGGCGAGCGACTTGCTCTGGTCGAGCAGCGCTTCGGTGCGCACCGCGAGCGCCTGCAGGCATTCGAGCAGGGCCGGCTGCGACTTCGCCTCGCCGAGCATCTCGACGGTCGCGCCCGCAGCGGCCAGGGCATCGCGCGGCAAGTAGACACGGTTCAGGTTGCGGTAGTCCTTGCCGCAGTCCTGCAGATGGTTGTTGATCTGCAGCCCGGCGCAGAGCGCGTCCGACGCCGCCCAGGTCGAGGTATCCTCGCCGTGCACGTCGAGCATGAACCGCCCGACCGGCATCGCCGAGTATCGGCAATAATCGATTACATCGTCCCAATTCTCGTAACGCAGCTTGGTGACGTCGAGGCGGAACGCCACCAGCACGTCGAGCGCGTGCCGCGGCGGCATGCCGCGCTCGGCGAAGGCGCGGCGCAGATTGACCGCTTCCTTCTGGGTGTCGCCATTGCCAAGCAGCTCGGCCTCCATGAGGTCGAGGTAGCGCAGCTTCTCCTCGGCGGGCAGCGTGGCGTGATCGGCGATATCGTCGGCGGTGCGGACGAAATTATAGAAGGCCAGGATCAGGGCACGATGCCGCGGATGAATGATCCACGACGCGACCGGAAAATTCTCGTCGCGGTGGGTCTTTCCGGATCGCAGGTCGCTCGCGGTGGTCATGGGAAATTTGGGCTACACTGGTCATGGCACGACGCAGGCGCGAAAGGTCAGCGCATGCGGAGGGATTTGCGAGCCCCATATAGGGGAATACGCCACCAAAACCAATGCTGTCTGTGACCGCCAGCATACGAAGCCCGTGGCCGGCACGCATGCCGAGCACGGGCCTTGCGGCGATCCATGGGACCTGAAGCGGCCTTACTGGCCGTGGGTCTTCAGCACCTGGTCGCAGGCGGCGCTGATCTTGCTGCGGTTCTGCTGCAGGCAGGCGAGAATGGTGAAATCGCCCTGATCGATCACGGCGCGGCAGTGACGCTGCACGTCGCGCGTGCAGGCCTTCTGTTCATCGGGTGTCCCGCGCGTCTGCTGGGCGAAGGCGCTGGAGGAGAGCGGGATCGACAACAGGGCAAGAGCCAAGAGAAATTTACGCATCGTATTCCTTCATTTCCGACAGCAGAAAATCTGTTCCCGAAAAGCGCTTCGGCGTGGCCGGGACGGATTTTGGGGATTGCAGACGCCACGTAACGCGGCAACGGATTGACGACAAGCACCGTTAAATGCGGCTAAATTTGCGGCGCTGTAAACCCCTACATAAGTTATTGATTCACAATGACGATTCGTGCCATCACTTTGTCGCGTTCGGCTATTGCGGATAGCAGTTGCGCAAAGCTACATGCCGTCACGAAGCCGACGGTTTCTGATTCTGTTCGATGACAATATGGGCGCCGCGCGCCGCTTCTGTCGTTTGAACCTAACATTCTTCGGTGACACTAAACCTTCGATGCGGCGAGACGCTTTCTTGCGTAGGAAGCGTTGATTTTGATGGGAAAATTCACAATGAAACTGTTTGGTTCCAGCCTTTATGGTCAGGCTCTCAGGGCTGTGGGCGTCGGCGCCGCACTGATGCTCTCTGCCTCCGCCGTCCACGCCCAGGCCAGCGGGCCGTTTGCCGGTTTTGCCGGCTCGTGGACCGGAACGGGCACGGTGGCGCTGTCCAACGGCACGACTGAACGGATTCGTTGCAAGGCGGATTACAAGGTCGCGCCGTCGGGCATGAGCCTGAAACAATCCCTGCATTGCGCCAGCGACAGCTACAAGTTCGACCTTTCCAGCGACGTCACCAGCCAGGGCGACCGGATCTCCGGCAACTGGAGCGAGGCGAGCCGCAACATCTTCGGCAATCTGCAGGGCACCGCAGGCGGCGGGCGGATCGACGTGTTCGTCGAGGCGTCCGGCTTTGCCGCGAACCTGAACCTGCAGACCAACGGCTCCAAGCAGGTCGTGCAGATCGACTCCAAGGGCGAGATCCGCGGCGTCTCGATCACGATGACGAAGAGCTGACGCTCCCGGCCGATTGCGCCCACAAGACACAAAGGCCCGGTTCCGAACGCTTCGGAACCGGGCCTTTTTGCTGCAGCTTTTTGATTGCTCGTCGATCAGGCCTTTTCGATCGGCGCGGGCTGGCCGCCCCTGCCGCGGAGCTTTTGCGACAGGTTGATCAGGAACATCGAGGTCGGCCGCAGGATGAAGAGGTCCGCGACCAGAGCTGCGACCATCGAGAACGCGCTGAGCCAGCCGAACAGGCGCAGCGACGGCAGGTCGGAGAACACGGTGACGACGAGGCCGCAGGCCAGCACCACCGTGGTCAGGATCAGCGCAGGACCGACCAGGACGGTGGCGCGCTCCACCGCAAGTTCCGGCGTGACACCCGGCTTGGTCTCGAGCCGCAGGCGATTGAGGAAGTGGATGGTGGCGCTGAGGCCGAGGCCGAACGACACCGTCAATGCCACGACGCTGGCGAATTGCAGCCCCTCCCCGAGCAGCCACAGCACGGTGCCCGACAGCACCACCGGGAAGATGCCGGGCAGGATGCAGGAGAACATCACCACGATCGAGCGGAATGCGAGCCCGATGAAGATCGCGACCAGCAGGAATTCGATGGTGAGGCCGTGGTTGAGCTTCTCGATCATGCTGGCGCTGTTGCGTGCGGCAATCACCGACAGACCCGTGACCGCGATCTCGTAGCCGGGATGCTCGGCGCGCACCTTGTCTAGCGAATGATCGAGTTTGTTCACCACCGGAAGCAACTGGCTCGAGTCCACATCCGGGACGCGGCCCGACACCACGACAGCATCCTGATTCTTGTCGATGAACCGGCGCACCAAGTGTTCGGGGATGAGGTCGACATATTCCTTCAGCGTCGCGACATCATTGCTGCCGGCCTTTTCGGCGAGCCAGCGCCGCAAGGTCTCCAGCGACCAGACGTTGCCGACGCCGGCAGAGTCCTCGACCATCGCATGGACATCGGCAATCGTCTTCAAGGTCTCCGGCGAGTATAGCGATTGCCCCTTGGGGAATTCGATCAGCACATCGACCGGATTGGCGCCGGTCAACTTGGCGTCGAGCCGGCTCGACGCCGCCACCGCCTGCCGCTTGTCCGGCACCTGATCGGCGAGCCGGTAGCGCGGCTCGAGATTGGCGTAGATGATGCCGAGGCCGCCGACCACGATCAGCGCCAGCAGGCTGAACAACCCGGGACGGCCGACCATGCGCACCGCGATCCAGTAGCAGAAATTGCGCAGCGCCTGCACGCCGGCATCCGCGCTCTGGAACTTGACCGCAAAGATCTTCTCGTTGCGCACGAACAGGACGCCGAACACCGGCACCAGCGACAGCACCGCGATCAGCGCGATGATGGTCGCCGCAAGCCCGGCCTCGCCGAACTTGCGGATCAAGTCGGAATCCGAAAACTGCAGCGCGATGAAGGAAATTCCGGCCGTGCCGTGCGTCAGCACGCAGGCCGGTCCGACCACCAGCACCGCATTCTTGAACGCGGTGAACTTGTCCTGCCCCGCGATCAGCCGGTCGCGCGCCGCGAATGTCAGCTGCATCGAGTCGGAGAAGCTGATCACCATGATGAGCGGCGTCATCACGTTGAGGAACATGTTGAGATTGAAATTGGCCCAGCCGAGGCCGCCGAGCGCGAGCAGGATCGCGATCATCGGCGGGAACGCCGCCGCCACCATGAAGGATATCTTGCGGAAGAAGATGATGGCGATGATGCAGCCGGCGAGGATGCCGAGGATGTTGTAGGTCAGGCCGTCGCGCTCGACCGCATTGCGGATCTCGAGTTGCATCACCGGCACGCCGGACAGCTGCGCGTTGAGCCCGCTGCCGCCGAGATCGTCGGCCATGATCTTCCTGATGTCGCCGACCACCTTGCTGAGCTTGTTGCTGCCGACCACCTCGGGCTCGAGCGACAGCACGATCAGCGCGAGCGTGCCGTCCTCCGACAGCAGCTTGCCGCGGATGATCTCGTTGCTTTTGACCGTCTCGACGAATTTGTCATAGGCCGCGCCCTCGGGCAGATCGTTCGGGAACAACGCCGCCGGCAGCTTGCCTCGCTCCGGCGCCTGGCGCGCGGAGAACAGCGACACCAGGCCGCGCACGCCCTCGACGAGTTGCAGATCCGTGACCATGTCACGCAGCTTGCCGAGATTCTCGCGCTCGAGCAGCGTCTTGCCTTCGACCACGACGAGCACGTCGAACTCGGTCGCCGGGAAGCGCTTGGTCACCGCCTCATATTGCTTGTAGTCCTTGGAGTCGGAGCGGAACAGCTGCGACAGCGAGTCGTCGATCTTGATCCGGTGCACGCCGAACACGGCGCCGATCAGCAACAGAACGAGGACGATGCAGGACAGGATCGGCGCCCGCATCGGGATCAGCCCGAGACGCTCGATCCCGAACGCGATGCTGAGGCCCGACCGCGGCTCTTCGATCTTCTCGACGTGGACCTGACTTTCGGAATTCTTTTCGAGCATGCCCTGTCCAGTTCTGAAAACGGCTCAATCTGTCTAGCTTGGGTCTAGGGGCGCGAATGAGGCGGGTGAGCGCAACTGATCGGCGCTAGTCCTTGAAAACACGCGAATATTGACCGGCGCCGGTTTTACCTGCCCGCCCCTTTGCTCGCAAGCGCGAGGGGCTGACCAAATCGGCAGGGAACCGCCGATCACCGCCATTAAGTATCTGATTTGTCACACCCCGGTAGCGCATTCCTCGACGATCCACCGCCGCTTTCATCTTTCAACGCGACCCCTGTGATCTGGCGTGCCAGGCCCTCGCGCACAAGCCACGAAATCCTGAAAGCGGCTTCCGCATAGCTCAGCCCGGCATGGTGGATGTTGGAGATGCAGTTGCGGTCGGCGTCGGTGAGGCCGATTCGCGGCGCGAAGGTGAGATAGGCGCCAAGGCTGTCGGGTGCGGACAGCCCGGGCCGTTCGCCGATCAGCATCACCAGCATGCGCGCGCCGATGATGGCGCCGATCTCGTCACCGAGCGCGACCCGCGCGCCGGACGCTGCGATCACCGCGCCGACGTCGATGTTGTCGGCCGCAAGCCGCGGCACGAGATGCCGGATCAGTTCGACGGCATGCACGTTGACCGCCGTCGGCGACAGGCCGTCACCGATCACGACGGCGCAGGGGCATGCGGTGATGCCGCTGCTCTCGAGCGACCGCCGCGACGCAGAATCCAGCATGCGCCCGAGATCGGGCCGCCGCAGGTAGTCGGGCCGGCTGTGCGCCTGGCTCGACACCTCAAGCGGGGTGATGCCGAGGCCGGCAAGACCGGCCGCAATCCCGCTGACGTCGAAGGCGGCGTGGACGGCGTCGCGGGCGCGGGCATGGTCGAGCGTGAAGGAGAGCAGCGCATTGGTCGGCAGGCTGGCCCCGGACCGGCCAAGACCGACGCGCGCCGGCGTGAGCTCGCGCAGATCGGCAAGCGAAGGGGACAAGGGCACCGGCGGTGTCGTCATGCTGTTATTCGGCGGGGACGGAAGCCTCGCGCAGCCGGATCGAGTAGTTCGAGGCGTTCTGCCGGCCGCTGGAGGCTGCACGCGCAAAGGTGATCAGGTGATGCGCAACCAGCGTCGCCGAGATCAACCCCTCGATGTCGCCGCGCTTGAGCCGGCCGAGCGCAAACTTCCAGAACACGCGCTTGTAGTCGCCGAGCACGCCGACCTTCCAGAAGATGTTGCGGAGCATGATCAGGCCGCGCCGGATGTTGGCCCAGCTCTTCATTTCCGGGCTGACCGGCACCTTGATGCGATTGGCATAGGTGTAATTGCATTGATGCAAATAGCGCGCGAACAGCTTCTTCGGCTCGTAGGCAACTTCCATGCATTTGCGCCAGGAACTGACCACGTCCTCATAGGGCAGCAGGAACTCGACATTGGAGTCGCGGCCCTCGTCGTCGATCAGACGCCCGGCTTTTTCGAGCCGATCCCACAATGGCGTCTTCGGCAGCGCCTGCAGCAGGTTAATGGTGAGCAGCGGAATCCGCGACTCCTCGACGAAGGAAAGCAACGCATCGCCGGTCTGGGGCTTGTCGGTATCGAGCCCCATGATGATGCCGGAGACGACCTCCATGCCGAACGAGTTGATGGTGCGCACACCCTCGAGGATCGGAACCATCATGTTCTGATCCTTGTGCATGGCCTTAAGCGCGTCGGGATCGGGCGTCTCGATGCCGACGAAGATCGTTACGAAATAGGCTTCGCGCATCTTCTCCAGGATCTCGGGGCGCTTGGCGATGTTGAGCGTCGCCTCGCAGGCGAGGCGCGTGACATATCCGGTGCGCTTCTGCCACTCGATCAGGTGCGGCAACAGCTCGCTCGCCGCCTTGCGGTTGCCGATGAAATTGTCGTCGACGAAATACACGGTGTCGGTGGCACCACACGCGCGCAGCTTGTCGAGCTCGGCGATGATCTGCTGCGGCGACTTCAGGCGCGGATTGCGGCCATAGAGCCCGGGGATGTCGCAGAACTCGCACTGATAGGGGCAGCCCGAGGAGAACTGGATGCTGCCGAGGAAATACTTCTTGGTTTCGGCGAGCTCATAGGCCGGCAGCGGGAAATCCGTCATCGGCAGACGGTCGATGGTTTTAAGCACCACCTGCTCGTCGGGACGGCTGGTATCATCAGCCAGACGCTTGATCAGCTCATTGGTCGCATCGCCGAGCTCGCCGACGTGGAGGTAGTCGAATGAGGGATAGTAGTCCGGGCAAGCACTGACCGACGGGCCGCCGATCGCGACCACCAGGTCATGGTCATGCGCGCGATGGCAGATGTCGTTCATCTGCTGGCGCTGGATGTGCATACCGCTGACGAACACGGCATCCGCCCACTCGAAATCCTCCGCCGTCGCCGGACGCAGGTTCTCGTCGACGAAACGGACCGGCCAGTTCTCGGGAAGGTATGCGGCGATCAGCAGCAGGCCCTGCGGCGGCATGAACGCCTTGACGCCGTCAGTGAGGGGGTAGGCGTGCTCGAAGGTCCCAAACGACGACGTATAGCGCGGAAAAACGCAGAGGATACGTCGTACTGTCTCTATGCCCTCAGCTCTCATCAAACGACCCCGAAGCACCGGCAAATCTAACCACGGCGCGGAACGCTGGGCCAGAAATTCTTCAACATTGTGGCACTACTTAACGTCATAACGACGAGATAGTTGCTCTGCAGAATTTCGCTATCCCCCTCAGGTCAGGAGCCTGGCAGCGAGGTCGGGCAACCGCTCCGCATCGGCCACGAGGCGGAAGTCCTGCCCGGCAAGGCCGACGCGCGCGAGCCAGTCGTCGAATTCGGGGGCCCGCTTCAGGCCGAACAGGTCGCGGACATAGAGCGCATCGTGAAACGATGTCGACTGATAGTTCAGCATGACGTCATCCGCGCCCGGCACGCCCATGATGAAGTTCACGCCGGCCGCCGCAAGCAGCGTCAGGAGATTGTCCATGTCGTCCTGATCCGCCTCGGCGTGGTTGGTGTAGCAGACGTCGATCCCGAGCGGCAGGCCGAGCAGCTTGCCGCAGAAATGATCCTCGAGCCCAGCGCGGATGATTTCCTTGCCGTCATAGAGGTACTCAGGACCGATGAAGCCGACCACGCTGTTGACGAGCAGCGGATCGAACGCGCGCGCCACCGCATAGGCCCGCGCCTCGCACGTCTGCTGGTCGACCTGGTGATGGGCATTGGCGGACAGCGCCGAGCCCTGCCCGGTCTCGAAATACATCACATTGTCACCGACCGTGCCGCGGCGCAGCGACAGCCCGGCTTCCCGGGCCTCCCGCAGCAGCGAGAGGTCGACGCCGAAACTGCGATTGGCCGCCTCGGTGCCAGCGATCGACTGGAACACGAGATCGACCGGCAGCCCCTGCCCGATCAATCCGAGCGTGGTCGTGACATGGGTCAGCACGCAACCCTGCGTCGGAATCTCGAATCGCGTGATGATGTCGTCCAGCAGCCGCAGCAGCGTGCCAATGACGTTCGGGTCGTCGCTCGCCGGATTGATGCCGATGCAGGCATCGCCCGCTCCCAGCAGCAGCCCGTCGAGAATCGAGGCGGTGATGCCCTTGGGATCGTCGAAAGGATGGTTCGGCTGCAGCCGCGTGCTCATTCGCCCGCGCAAACCGATGGTGTTGCGGAAGCGGGTCGTCACCTCGCATTTCTTCGCGACCAGGATCAGATCCTGGTTGCGCATCAGCTTCGACACCGCCGCAACCATCTCTGGCGTGATGCCGCGCGAGATCTTCTTGATCGCATCCCCGCTGGCGGCATCCGACAGCAGCCAGTCGCGGAATCCGCCGACGGTGAGCGACGACACCGGCAGAAAGCCGGCAACGTCGTGGCTGTCGAGGATCAGGCGGGTGACTTCGTCAGCCTCATAGGGGATTAGCGGCTCATCGAGGAATTGCTTGAGCGGAACATTGGCCAGCGCAAGCCGCGCTGCGATCATCTCCTCCGCGCTGTCGGCGGCGATGCCGGCCAGGCGGTCGCCTGAACGCGGCGGCGAGGCCCTGGCAAGCAGGATGCGCAGATCGTCGAATGCGTAATTGGTGGCGTCGATGGTGTGACGATAGAGCATGGGGGGTTCGTCGCGGGCTGGGGCAGCGCAATCTAGCACCTCTTTGCGAAAGGCGTGCCATCGGCTTCGCCCCGCGTGCTGGCGCCTTTGCCGGTAACGGCGGCGCACCCTTGGCACGACCGCAAGCCGCGAGCACCCGGCAGACTCAAAGCGGTCCATAAGGCATTGGGATTATTTACAGATTTTAACGGTTGCGGCTGCACAAATCTCGCGCGTTAAGAAATTGTCCATGAAAATTTTGCATAAGCTTTAATCGGCCGAAGGTACTCCCCGGCCTCTTGGAGTGCCCCGCAATGCCCGCCCCCGTCACATCCCCCATCTCCATGTCCCGGCCTCCAATGGCGTCCCGATTCTCGCTTGCTGCCAGGCTGTACTCGACGTTTGCGCTGATTGCGGCGCTGACCGCGGCCATCACCTTCCTGTCCGAATACAATGCGCGGCGCAATGCCGAGCTGACCGAGGCCGTCGACCTCGCAAGCCGTGCCGCACTCAATGTCGAGCGGGTCAATTCACTGGTCTACGCCGTGGTGATGGAATCCCGCGGCATCTACATGTCGACCGATCCGGCAGCGGTGAAGAAATACGGCGACGGGCTGCTGGCGTTCAACGAACGCATTCTCGGCGTGGTCAAGAACTGGGAAACGCTGGTGCAGGCCGACGACGCCGCCCAGTTCGCGGTGTTCAAGAAGCGCATCGAGCAGTTCATCGATTTCCGCAAAGAGTTGGTACGCCGCGGCATCGAGATCGGCGCCGCAGCCGGGCGGGAGTGGGGCGACAACGACGCCAACCGCAACGTGCGCACCGCGTTGAACAAGGATCTCGAGGCGCTCTCCAAGGTCTATGCCGAGCGCAGCAAGAAGCTGGCGCGGGAGACCGACACCAACCGCACGATGGCACTGGTGCTGACCGGCCTCGGCGCCGCGGCCCTGATTGTGGTGGTACTCGGCGTGCTGATCATCGCCCGCTCGGTGGCCCGGCCGCTGTCGCAGATCACCACGACGATCAAGCGCGTCGCCGAGGGCACCGACCATGTCGAAGTACCGCATGTCGGGCGCAGCGACGAGATCGGCGCACTGGCACGCGCCATCAAGGTCTTCCAGGACGCGATGGACCGCAATCGCAGCCTGAACGCGCAGGTCGTACAGGAGTCCGAGGCGCGCGACGCGCGCGGCCGGCATATCGAGACCTTCGTCGAAGCGTTCCGTGGCACGATCGGCGAGGTGCTCCGCGCGGTGCATGACAACGCTGCGACGATGCGCCAAACCGCGCAGACCATCGCAACCGTCGCGTCGGACGCCAGCGGCCGCGCGGTGGCGGCGGCAGGCGCAACCGAACAGGCCTCGAGCAACGTCTCCGCGGTGGCGGGCGCAGCCGAAGAACTCTCCGCCTCGGTCGAGGAGATCGGCCGCCAGGTCAAGCAGTCGTCCGGCGCCGTCGATCAGGCCGGTGTACGCACCGACCGCTCGATCACCGAGATCGAGGGCCTCGCCGCCACCACCCAGCGCATCGACGGGGTGCTGAGCCTGATCCAGGCGATCGCCGAGCAGACCAACCTGCTCGCCCTCAACGCCACCATCGAAGCCGCCCGCGCCGGCGATGCTGGTCGTGGCTTCGCCGTCGTCGCGCACGAGGTCAAGGCGCTGGCCGGCCAGACCGCGAAGGCAACCGCCGAGATCAGCGAGAATGTGGGCCTGATCCAGGCCTCGACCCGCAACTCGGTGGCCGCCGTGCGCGAGATCGGCCAGGCGGTACGCGAGATCAGCAACGTCACCGCGAACATCGCGAGCGCGATCGGCCAGCAGGACGCGGCGACGCGCGAAATCTCCGCCAATGCACAGATGGCCGCCCAGGGCAACGAGACCCTGGTTACCAATGTCGGCTCGCTCCGCGACGATATGGACCAGACCAGCAAGGCGGCGGAATCGGTGCTCGCGGCCTCAAACGATCTGACCGCAACGGCCGAGACGCTGTCGCGCGAGGTCGAGCAGTTCTTCCGCAACCTGCGCAGCGACGCGGCCGACGGCCTGCAGCGGACCGGAACCTGAGCCGATCCCGCGATGTTGCGAGGCCCTACGACAGGGCCCCGGCAATCTGGATGGTTAAGACTCTCCCAACGCACGGACGCAAATTGCGTCCGCTTCAGGTCGCATTTCTCAATTTGATGCCTCCATAGAAAGCGTCACTGCGCGGGAAAGTGGAAGTGAGCAATGAACGGGCTTTTGCCAAAGCCGAAGGCGGTGCCGACCAAACGGCTCCTTGCGCTCGGGATCGGCCTCGTTCTCTGCTTTTCGGCGATCTGCGCATCCATTCTCTGGGAGATGGCGGGCAAGGACTATCGGCATGCGAAGGAAGGCGCGACCAACCTCGTCGCCTCCATCGCCAGCGAGATCGACCGCAACATCGACCTCTACGACCTCTCGCTCCAGGCGGTCGCCGACGGCGTCAAGCTGCCGGAGCTCGGCAAGATCAGCCCGGAGCTTCGCCAGGTCGTGCTGTTCGACCGCGCCGCCACAGCCAAGGATCTCGGCTCGATCCTCGTGCTGAATGCGGCGGGGGACGTCACGCTCGATTCCAGGACGTTGACGCCGCGGGCCGCAAATTTCGCCGATCGAGACTTCTTCCGGGCGCATCAGACGCGAGCGGACAGCGGCCTGTTCATCAGTGCTCCGTGGATTACTTCTGATGGCGAATATCTGATCAGCCTCAGCCGCCGCATCAACAATGACGACGGCTCCTTTGCCGGCGTGGTCGCGGGCAGCATGCGGCTCAGCTATTTCCACAATCTGTTTCGCAAGCTGAACTTCGGCTTCGGCGACAGCATGGCGCTGTTCAACAGCGATGGCGTCATACTGATGCGCGCCCCGTTCGACATCAGCAAGATCGGGCAAAGCATCAAGGACTCTCTGGTCTTCAAGCAGTTTCCGGCACGACAATCCGGCTCCTACATCACGAAATCGATCGTCGATCATGTCAGCCGGCTCTATGTTTTCCAGGCGGTCGGCCACAATCGCCTGCTCATCGCCGAGGGTCTCGCGCTCGACGGCATCTATGCCGACTGGTGGCAGCAGCTCTGGCTGATCGGCAGCGTGGTTGCAGCGCTCTGTGGCTTCTCGATCGTCCTGATGTTCTACCTGGTGGCCGCCCTCAAACGGCGGGCCGCCGCGGAAGACCGGCTCGCGCACCTCGCGAGCACGGATGCACTGACAGGCCTCGCCAACCGCCGCCGCCTCGACGATACCCTTGACGTCGAATGGCGCCGTGGCATGCGCGCAAAGGCGCCGGTCTCGCTTCTGATGATCGACGTCGATCATTTCAAGATCTACAACGACACCTACGGGCATCAGGCCGGCGACGCCGTGCTCACCACCGTGGGACGGTGCATCGCAAGCAGCGCCAAGCGTGCAACCGATCTCGGCGCCCGCTATGGCGGCGAGGAGTTTTCAGTGTTGCTGCCAGGCATCGGCAAGACGGGCGCCCTGGAAATTGCCGAACGGATTCGTGCCAAGCTGGCGGCTGCGCGGGAATCCGAGCCTGAGTTGCCGACCGTCAGCATCGGATTGTCGTGCCTCGTCCCGGACCACGAGCGCACGTCGCGCGATCTGCTCAAGGCCGCAGACCTCGCGCTCTATCAAGCCAAGCGTGAAGGCCGCGACCGCGTCATCGTCAGCCCGATCGGGTGGGACAAATCGGGCAAGCGGCACGTCGCCTGATCGCGATCGCATTGGCGCGGTCGAGCGCGCCGCGCGCCCATCCCGGCTCACTCCACCGGCAGCACGTCGACCGCAACGGCGAGCTTTTGCTTGCGCGCGCCGACGATGACGCCGTCGACCGGCGAGACGTCGGCAAAGTCGCGGCCGATGGCGAGAATGATGTGGTCGCTCCCGACCATCAGATCGTTGGTCGGGTCGAACCCGACCCAGCCAAGCGCGCTGCCGCACCAGACCGAGACCCAGGCATGGGTGGCGTCCGCGCCCTGCAGCCGCGGCTGGCCCGGCGGCGGAATGGTGCGCAAATAGCCGCTGACATAGGCCGCGGGCAGGCCGAGGCCACGCAGCCCTGCGATCATCACATGGGCAAAGTCCTGGCACACGCCGTGGCGCTTCTCGAACACGTCGCGAAGCGGCGTTGAGATCACGGTCGCCTTGGGATCGTATTTGAAGTCGTTGCGGATGCGGCGCATCAGGTCGGCCGCACAGGCAAGGATGCCGCCACCAGGCAAAAAGCTCGCAGAGGCGTAGGCCGTCACGGGCCGCAGCACCGGCACCAGCGCGCTGGCAAAGACGTAGCCGACCGGCGAGGCCGCATCGAGGCTCAACGCCTCGAACGCGTTGTCACGCACGTCCTCCCAGGGCGGGCTGGCGGCGTCGCGCGCCGGCGGCTGCCGCGCCACCGAGACCCGCGAGCGGGCATCGATGCGCAGACTGCGATGCGCGGTCTCGATCAGGACGCTTTCCGTGAGCGTGCCGAAGAAGTCGCGCCTTGTGGTGCGCTCCGCCGGCCTCGGACGGATCTCGACCGAATGCGAAATCAACTGCTGCCCGTCGCCGCTGATCGGCTCCAGCCGCAGCGAACACCGCGCGAAACTGACCTGGGTCTCGTAGCTGTAGGTCGTGACGTGACGGATGTCGTAGATCACGCCAACCCCGTGAGCTTCTCCGGCCGGCTGGCATTCGGTCCGTGCGGGAAGTAATGCAGCCCGATCGAGTCGGCGAGGTTGAGCAGATCCTGCTCCAGCGCGAACAGCGTCTTGACGTCGAGGCTCGAGGCTTCAGCCGTTGTGAGCATCGCCTCGACCGCGACGGCGAGCCGCTGCGGCCGCTCGATCAGGCCATGCTCCTTCAGGCTCGGCAGCGCGGCGATATGCTCGTTCAGCGCCGCGACCTGGAATGCGACCGAGCGCGGATTGTAGGGGTCGAGCACCGCCAGATCGCGCACCGGTGCGAGCAGCGGCTGCACCAGATAGCGCGAGCGATAGGTGATCTGGCAGTCGACCAGCGTGAGCAGAACGTCGAGATCCTCGTCGCCGGCTTCGTCATAGGCGAACTGACGGGCAAAGCGCGTGGTGTTGACGGCGCGCTCGGCGCGGCGGCCCATCTCGAGGAAACGCCAGCCGGCGGCGCGGTTCATGTTTTCCTGTGCAAGGCCGGCGAAGCTTGCGAGCTCCTGCAGGGTCAGCTCCGCGGCGCTGACGACGCCGTCATCGTCATGAACCTCGATGGCGAGCCGATCAGCCATCTCGGTGATGACCTGCCAGGCGTCCGGCGACAGCCGCTCGCGGAGCGAAGTCGCCGTGCGCTGCGCCGATCGCACCAGCGACAGCGCCGAGCCGAATTTCTCCTCGCTCTGCAGCGCTTCGAGCGCGACCCTGGCGAGATTGGCGCGCGCGGTCTGCGAGGCCGCGCCCCAGGCGACCAGCATGCGCTGGATGCGCTCGGCCGAATGCATCGCCGGCGCCGCGCCGTTCGAATTCGCGCGCGCGGGATCGCGCAGCGGCGTGCACAGGGCGCGGATCAGCCGGATGGTGGCCTCGGCGCGCTCCAGATAGCGGCCGAGCCAGAACAGATTGTCGGCGGCACGGCTCGGCAGCACGCCCGCAATGCGGCGGATGCGGACGGTGTCGCCCGCCGGCAGCAAGGTCGAGGTCGCAACGGCCCTGTCGGAGACCACCCAGACGTCGGCGGACACCGCGCCATCGCCCATCGACACCGCGCGCGCATCGGCCCGATCGGCAATCCGGCAGAAGCCGCCGGGCAGCACGGTCCAGCCGTTCGGCGTCGCCGCCGCAAACACCCGCAACACGAATGGACGCGGCGCGATGCGGCCGTTCTCCCATACCGGCGTGGTCGACAGCCGCACCAGCTCCTGACCGACATAATCGATGCCGCGATGGCTGATCGCATCCTTCAGGCGGTCGCGATCCGCGGCCGACAATTCGCCCGGCAGCACCGGTCCGTTGCCGGGAAAATCCGCGACGCCGCGGCCATAGGCGCCTTCGATCGCGAACTCGTCGAGCCGCGACAGCACATGCTCGCGCGCGGATTTCTGGCCGCACCACCAGGTCGCGATGTGCGGCATCATCAGGTCTTCAGAGAGCAGGCGCCGGCAGAGATTGGGCAGGAAGCCGAGCAGTGCCCTCGCCTCCATCACGCCGGAGCCCGGCATGTTTGCGACCACGACGCCGCCCTTGCGCAGCACCTCGACGAGCCCGGGCACGCCGAGATAGGAGGACGCGTCGAGCTCGAGCGGATCGAGCATGTTGGAATCGACCCGGCGCAACAGAACGTCGAGCCGCTTTAATCCGGCAACGGTGCGGATGTGGATGCGGTCGCCGGAGACCGCGAGATCGTCGCCCTCGACCAGCAGAAAACCGAGATAGCGCGCCAGCGTAGCGTGCTCGAAGTAGGTCTCGCTGAACGCGCCGGGCGTCAGCAGGCCGATCCGCGGCTCGTCGCGGTCAGCGCTGGCGCGCAGTGAATCGCGGAACGCCTCGAAGAACGGCGCGACCCGCTCGACATTCATCGACTTGTAGAGATTGGAAAAGGCGCGCGACAGCACCAGGCGGTTTTCCAGCGCATAGCCCGCGCCCGACGGCGCCTGCGTGCGATCGCCGAGCACCCACCAGCGGCCGTCGGGCCCGCGGCCGATGTCGGCGGCGTAGAGATGCAGATAGCGGCCCCCCGGCGGCTTGATGCCACTGACCGCGCGCAGATACTCGCTGCTGCCGGCAATCGCCGCCGCGGGGATGGCGCCGTCGGCAACAAGGCGGCCCTCGCCGTAGAGATCGGCCAGCACCATCTCCAGAAGCTGCGCGCGTTGCGCGACACCGGCGGCGAGCTGGCGCCAGTCCGCCGCATCGATGATCAGCGGCAGATGGCTGAGCGGCCATATCCGGTCGGAAGTGTCGCCCGGCGCGCGATAGGTGACGCCGGCCTCATGCAGATGGCGGTCGGCGGAGGCGAAGCGGCGCTCAATATCGGCCGGCGACAGCGCGGCAAAGGCGTCGAAGAAGCGCGCCCAGGCCGGCCGCGGCGCGCTGTTGTCGGCAATATACTCGTCGGGAATGCCGGGCAGCCGGACATAGTCGCGGGTCCACTGCGCCATCCGGCGCTGACCGGGACGGGCCCTGCTCTCCTGACTGCTGCCTTGACTATTGCCTTGGCCACCCGATGCGGTCATTCCACTTCCCCTTGACACAATTAGTGCAGGAGCGGCGTCCGCAAGTCGAGGGTCAAGGGAAACTCAATTGTGCGTTCCTCCGGCGGCGTCTCGATCTTGCCGGGGGTGTGGCCGTGCTCCTGGAAGCGCGCCAGCCGCCGCGCCTCGGCCTCGTAGGAATTGACCGGCTTGGTCTCGTAGTTGCGGCCACCGGGATGGGCAACATGATAGACGCAGCCGCCGAGCGAGCGGCCGTTCCAGGTATCAATCAAGTCAAACGTCAGCGGCGCATGCACGGGAATGGTCGGATGCAGGCCGGAGGCCGGCTGCCAGGCCTTGAAGCGGACGCCGGCGACGGCCTCGCCGGCACGGCCGGTCTCGGTCATCGGCATCCGCCTGCCGTTGCAGGTGATGACGTGGCGGCCCTCGACGAATCCGGTCGCCTTCACCTGCAGCCGCTCGACCGACGAATCGACGTAGCGCACGATGCCGCCCGAGGTGCCCTCCTCGCCCAGCACATGCCAGGGTTCGAGCGCCTGGCGCAGCTCGAGACCCACGCCGCCATGATGAACGCGGCCGAAGGCGGGGAAGCGGAATTCAAGCTGCGCCTGGTACCATTCCGGCTCGACGTCGTAGCCGGATTGCTTGAGCTCGGCGAGCACGCCGAGAAAATCCTCCCAGAGGAAGTGCGGCAGCATGAAGCGGTCATGCAACGCGGTGCCCCAGCGTACGAACTTGCCCTGCTGCGGCTGGCGCCAGAGCTTTGCGATCAGCGCGCGGATCAACAGCTGCTGCGCCAGCGACATCCGCGGATCTGGCGGCATCTCGAGCGCACGGAATTCGACGAGGCCAAGCCGGCCGGTCGGGCCGTCGGGCGAATAGAGCTTGTCGATGCAGATCTCGGCGCGATGGGTGTTGCCGGTGATGTCGACCAGGATGTGCCGGAACAGGCGATCGACCAGCCACAACGGCGCATCCATGCCCGGCGGCGGCACGTGCGACAGCGCGATCTCGAGCTCATAGAGCCCGTCATGCCGCGCCTCGTCGATGCGCGGCGCCTGGCTGGTCGGGCCGATGAACATGCCGGAAAACAGATAGGACAGCGACGGATGCCGCTGCCAGTACAGCACGAGGCTCTTCAAGAGATCAGGCCGGCGCAGGAACGGTGAATCCTCCGGCTTGCCACCGCCGACCACGACGTGGTTGCCGCCGCCGGTGCCGGTGTGGCGGCCATCGATCAGGAAACGGTTGGCCCCTAACCGCGTCTTCGCGGAATCCTCATAGAGGCCGAGCGTGATGTCGACGGCCTCGCGCCAGCTTTGTGCCGGCTGCACATTGATCTCGATCACGCCGGGGTCCGGCGTCACCTTGATCACCTCGATGCGCGGATCGAAAGGCGGCGCGTAACCCTCGACGTGCACCTGCAGCTGCAGCTCCTCGGCGGCGGCTTCGATCGCTGCGATCAGGTCGAGATAATCCTCGACCTTTTCGACCGGCGGCATGAAGGCGCACAGCACGCCGTCGCGAACCTCGATCGACATCGCGGTGCGCACCGGCAGCGGCTCGGGAATCTCCTTCAATGCCCGCTGCAGCTCTTCGGAGAGCACGTCGCGCGGCGCCATCGGATCGCGCTCGACGACGTAGGGATAATCGTCCGGCGGGACATATTCGAGCGAGGAGATCGGAAGCCGCAAGCCCAGCGGGGAGTCGCCGGGCGACAGGAACAGGTGGCTGCGCCGGATCTTCCAACGCTCGCTGCGCCAGCGTGCCGGCAGGCGATCGCCAAGTGGCGTCCAGCGCTGGATCGGCAGCACGTAGCCTTTCGGTGTGGTCAGGCCCTCGTCGAACACCCGCGCAAGGCGCGCGCGCTCTTCCGGATCGGTCAGTTTGGAATTCGCAGGGGTCACATTGGCCGGCAGGCCGGCCTCACGCTGCAGCCAGAAGGCGGGATCTTCATAGGCGGGCATGGCATAATCGGCGCTGAGACCGAGCCTCGCTGCAGTCGCCTCGACGAAACGTCTGGCTTCCGCGATCTCGGCCTTGCGCGAATTCTCGATGCCAGCGATCAGCTCGGCATTCTTCCAGATCGGCTTGCCGTCCTTGCGCCAGTAGAGACCGAAGGCCCAGCGGGGCAGGCTCTCGCCGGGATACCATTTGCCCTGGCCGTAGTGCAGCAGGCCGCCGGGCGCGAACCGGGTGCGCAGCTTGCGGATCAATTCATCGGCGAGCGCGCGCTTGGTCGGACCGACGGCGGCGACATTCCACTCCGGCGCTTCCAGATCGTCGACCGAAACGAAGGTCGGCTCGCCGCCCATGGTCAGCCGCACATCGTCCTTCTTCAGATCGACATCGACCTGCTCGCCGAGCCGGTCGAGCCGCGCCCAGGATTGATCTGAGAATGGTTTGGTGATGCGCGGCGCCTCGCCGATGCGCTTGACACTCATCTCAAAGCCGAACTCGACATTGGCAACACCTGCGGTGCCGGTCACCGGCGCCGCCGAGCGATAGTGCGGCGTGGCGCAGACCGGGATGTGCCCCTCGCCAGTCAGCATGCCGGAGGTGACGTCGAAACCGATCCAGCCGGCGCCCGGCAGGTAGACCTCGGCCCAGGCGTGCAGGTCGGTGAAATCGCTCACGACCTCACGCGGCCCCTCGAGCGGATCGATGTCCGGCCGCAACTGAATGAGGTAACCGGAGACGAAACGCGCGGCGAGCCCGAGGTGGCGCAGCGTCTGGATCAAGAGCCACGCCGAATCGCGGCAGGAGCCGGAGTCCGCGGCCAGCGTCTCCTCCGGCGTCTGGATGCCGGCCTCCATGCGGATCACGTAGCCGATCTTCTTTTGCAGCTGCGCGTTCAGCTCGACCAGGAAGTTGACGGTGCTGTCGGCCTGGCGCGGAATCTCCTTCAGGTAAGCCGCGAGCAGTGGCCCGGGCGCATCGGTCTCCAGATAGGGCGCGAGCTCGGTCTTGAGATCGCCGGGATATTCAAACGGAAAGCTGTTGGCATAGGGCTCGACGAAGAAGTCGAACGGATTGACCACCGTCATGTCAGCGGTGAAGTCGACCTCGACCTTGAGCTCGGTGGTCTTCTCCGGAAAGACATAGCGCGCCAGCCAGTTGCCCTGTGGGTCCTGCTGCCAGTTCACGAAGTGATTGGCGGGCGTGACCTTGAGCGAATAGCTCGTGATCGGCGTGCGCGTATGCGGCGCGGGCCGGAGCCGGATGGTCTGAGGCCCGAGATCGATCGGCCGGTCGTATGTGTAGTGCGTGACGTGATGCAGTGCGACGGATATCGACACGGACCGAGGACTCCAGCAGCTTTTTTGAGCAGAACACTGGTTCCGGTCGACATCAAGCACTAACAACGGGCACGGGGTGCCCAAGGTAAGGGCGTGATCCGTAGCTCGGATGGAGCGAAAGCGAAATCCGGGATCTTCTCCGCAGAAAGAATCCCGGATTGCGCGGAGCCTGTCATCGGGCGCGCATTCGCGCGACCCGTTGGCTTCATCCGGGCTACGCGATTGCTAGCGGCCGATCGCGCCGGATACCTGCGAGGCGAGCTGCTCGGCGAGCATATGATAGCCCTCGGGCGTCAAATGCACACCATCGGGCTGATGGGGAAGTCCGCCCAGCATCCCGTTCGGGAGCATGATCACCGCGATGCCACGGGCGCTGAGGCGACTTTGAATATCCGCTGTCCGGTCAGGGCTGCCCTTGCGTCGATCATTGCCGCCTGGCTGCAAGATAACCGCGCGGATCCCGTTCGGGACGGCGCGGTCCAGGCGTTGCAGCATCCCTTCCGTGGTGTCGCCGTTGATGCCGGCGTTCACGACACGGACATTCAGTCCCTTCGCCCGCAAGATCGCTTCGAGCTGCGCGGGATAGGCCTGGTTGCGCGCCACGCCCTTGCCATAGGTATTGCTCGCGCCAAGCGCCACGATGGTTGCGGCGTCGGCCAAACCGGCGCCGAGGCTCAAGGCGGCGAGAAATACGAGGCATCCAACAATTCCCAACGGACGCGCGCGCATGCTTCCTCCGTCCAATCCGTAGCCTGGATGGAGCGCAGCGTAGTCCGGGAAGCTTCATTCGCCAACGTGCTTCCTTGTCGTCCCTGCGAAAGCAGAGACTCATAACCAACGGCCGTGGTGATGCGGAAGGTGTCTGCCACCGCCTTTAATCGATAGATCACGCGGGTATGGGTCCCGGCCTTCGCCGGGACGACAGCGAGAATGCGGCGTGGATTGTAGCTCCTAAGCCTGTAGCCCGGATGGAGCCAACGGGTCGCGCGAATGCGCGCCCGATGACAGGGTCCGCGCAACCCGGGAAGGCTGTTCGGTAAAGGTTGTCGTCCCTGCGAAAGCAGGGACCCATACCGCGTGATCCTATTGATGAAAGACGGTGGCAGACACCTTTCACATAACCACAGCCAGTGGTTATGGGTCCCTGCTTTCGCAGGGACGACACTGGAGTACAGGCTACATCGTAGCCTCTCACTTACATCGTCGCGCCGAGCACCCACGGCGCGAATTCGGCGCCGCCGAAATCAAAGCTCTCGCTCTTGGTCGGCTGGCCCGAGGCGGTCTTGAGGATGAGGTCGAAGATGCGCTGGCCGCATTCCTGCACGCTCTCCTCGCCGTCGAGGATGGTGCCGCAATTGACGTCCATGTCGTCTTCCATCCGCTTGTACATCGGCGTGTTGGTGGCGAGCTTGATCGACGGCGCCGGCTTGCAGCCGAACACGCTGCCGCGGCCGGTGGTGAAGCAGACGAGGTTGGCGCCGCCGGCGACCTGCCCGGTCGCGGCGACCGGGTCGTAGCCGGGCGTGTCCATGAACACAAAACCCTTCTTGGTGACGGGCTCGGCGTAGTTGAGGACGTCGACGAGATTGGTGCTGCCGGCCTTGGCCATCGCGCCCAGCGACTTCTCCAGGATGGTAGTGAGGCCGCCGGCCTTGTTGCCGGGGCTCGGATTGGCGTTCATCTCGGCGCCCTCACGCTGGGTGTACTCCTCCCACCAGCGCATCAGGCCGACCAGCTTCTCGCCGACCTCGCGGCTGACGGCGCGGCGAGTCAGCAGATGCTCGGCGCCATAGGTCTCCGGCGTCTCCGAGAGGATCACGGTGCCGCCGTGACGGACCAAGAGGTCGCTCGCCGCGCCGAGCGCCGGATTGGCCGACACGCCGGAATAGCCATCCGAGCCGCCGCATTGCAGCGCCACGGTGAGCTCGCTCGCCGGCACCGCCTCGCGCTTGACCTTGTTGGCATCGGCGAGCGCTTCCTTCACGAAGGCAACGCCGGCTTCCACCGTCTTGCGGGTGCCGCCGACCTCCTGGATGTCCATCGCGCGCAGCCGGCCCGCAAGCTTCTGCTCCTGCATCAGGCCGCCGATCTGGTTCACCTCGCAGCCGAGGCCGAGCACGATGACGTTGGAGAAATTGACGTGACGCGCATAGCCGCCGAGCGTGCGGCGGAGCAGCGCCAAGGGCTCGTCCTGGGTCATGCCGCAGCCGGTCTTGTGGGTCAGCGCGACGACACCGTCGACATTCGGGAAATCGGCGAGCGGATTGTCGCCGGTGAACGGGTTCTTCTTGAACATGTCGGCCACGATGCCGGCGACATGGGCGCTGCAATTCACCGAGGTAAGGATGCCGATATAGTTACGGGTGGCGACGCGGCCGTCAGCGCGGCGGATGCCTTCGAACGTCGCCGGCAGATCGAAGTTCGGCACCGGCTTGACGTCGACGCCATAGGCATAGTCCTTGGCGAAATCGCCCATGCCGCAGTTCTGGGTATGCACGTGCTGGCCGGGCGCGATCGCCTGGGTCGCAAAGCCGATGATCTGGCCGTAGCGCCTGATCGGCTCGCCTTGCGCGATCGGCTTGATCGCGACCTTGTGGCCGGCCGGAATGCGATCGACCGTCGTGACGCCCTCGGTCACCTCAAGCCCCGGCGGCAGGCTCGCGCGCGCGATCAGGACGCTGTCGTCGGCGTGCAGGCGGATCACTTGTGCCGAGGCCATGGGAGTTCTCCTTCGTCTTTTCTTCACCTCTCCCCGTCCTTTACGGGGAGAGGTCGGATCGCGTCGGCGATCCGGGTGAGGGGCGAGGCACAATGTCACTTACAACGATGGTGCTCGCCGGATAGAGGCCCCTCACCCCAACCCTCTAAGAGCCAGCTTCGCTGGTCTCGACCCCGTGAAGAACGGGAAGAGAGAGAGGATCAGCTTACGCCTTGCCGCCGGACTTCTCGCGGGTCGCGTTGACCTGCATCTTGGCGTAGACCTGCATCAGGCCGACCTCGTTCGACAGCGTCACGAGCTTGAAGCCCATGTTGATCGCGCGCACCGCGCCGTCGGCGCCCGAGCAGTGGATTCCCGGATTGAGGCCGCGCTTGCCGCACTCCTTGATGATCTTCTCATAGATCTTGAGGATCTCCGGCTCGTCGCGATCGAGCTTCGGCACCAGGCCGTAAGAGAAGCCAAGATCGGACGGGCCGATATAGACGCCGTCGATGCCTTCGACATCGAGGATCGCCTCCATGTTCTCGACCGCGGTCTTGGTCTCCATCATCGGCAGCAGCACGATCTCGTCGTTGGCGGTCTGCTGATAGGTGCCGGCCGAGCCGTACATGCCGGCGCGGATCGGGCCGTTGGAGCGTACGCCCTTCGGCGGATACTTGGCGTAGGAGACGAGGTTCTTGGCTTCCTGCGGTGTGTTGACCATCGGGCAGATCACGCCATAGGCGCCGCCGTCCAGCACCTTGCCGATGATGCCAGGCTCGTTCCAGGGCACGCGGACCATCGGAGTGACCGGATGGGCGTGCATCGACTGGAAGCATTGCACCATCGACTGATAGTCCTGCACACCATGCTGCATGTCGACGGTGACGCTGTCGAAGCCACACTGCGCGATCACCTCGGCTGAAAACCCGGAGGGAATCGCGAGCCACGCGTTCACCACCGCCTTGCCGGATGCCCAGACTTGCTTGACCTTGTTTGCCATTGATCGCGTTTCCCTTTGCGGTTTATTGGGGGACGAGCCTTCAGCTGGTCGCCCGCTGGATAGAAACTTCGCTGACGCCGACTTCGCGCGCGGTATTCACTATCGCCGCCCAGGTGTCGTCAGGCAAGGGGATGCCGTTCCTGGTGCGATCGGCACGGGTTTTCCGCTCGGGATCGCCCGGAACCAGCACGGAATCTGTTCCCGCGATCGGCTTGGTGGCGCGGATGAAATCAGTGTAGCGGGTGATTTCGCCATCGAAGAAATTGCTGGTGTCGATCACTTTGGGGTCGATGTAGAACGCCATCATGCCGTTGGCGAAGCGCCGGTCCGACGACGTCGCACCGGTGCCGGTCAGCGCGCCGCCGAGCAGTTCGCAGATGAAGGCGAGACCCGAGCCCTTGTGATCGCCGAAGGCGCGGATCGCGCCAGTTCCCTTGGTGTGGTCGCGCGGTCCGTCCGGCGTGTACGGACCATACAGCACGTGCGGATCCTCGCTCAGCGTGCCGTCGGCATCGACGAGCGCGCCGATCGGCAGCTTCTTGCCGCCGCGGCTTGCCACCAGGCACTTGCCCTCGGCGACAACCGAGGTCGCAAAATCGAGCACGATCGGATCCTGGCCCTGACGCGGAATGCCGACGCAATACGGCGCCGTGGACAGGCGCTTCTCGACGCCGCCGTAAGGCGCGACCAGCAACGAGCCCGCCGCGGTCACGAAATGAATTGAAACAAGACCTTCAGCGGCGGCCATCTCGGCCCAGTCGCCGACGCGGCCGAGATGGCCGGAGTTGCGCAGCGCGACCGCGGCGAGCCCCGCCTTCTTGCACTTCTCGATGCCGAGCTTGACCGCAACCGGCGTGACGGTCTGGCCATAACCGAACTTGCCGTCGACCACCGCGAGCGACGGCGTGTCGACCACCACCTCGGGAGTCTGGTTCGGCACGATCGAGCCCATCTTCTTCCACCTGACATAAACAGGCACGCGGATCACCCCGTGGCTGTCGTGACCTGTAAGATTCGCGGTCGTCAGATAGGTCGCAATGCGCTTCGCCTCTTCCGGAGAGGACTCCGAATGGGAAAACACCTCGGACACGAAGTTGATGAGGTTATCGACCTTGATGGTGACCATGAAAAACCAGCTCGCTCAGTAAAGCACGGGACGTTGTCAGGCGTGGGTCTTGGCGTGGCCGCCGAGATAGGCCGCGGCGATGGCTTCATTGCCCCACAATTCGTCGGGCTTGCCGCCCAGCACGATCCGTCCTGTTTCCAGGACGAAGCCGTGATCGGCAACCGAGAGTCCCATGCGCGCATTTTGCTCGACGAGCAAGACCGTGGTGTCCTTCCTGATCTGCGAAATAATGCGGAACACCGACTGCACGATGACGGGCGCCAGCCCGAGCGACGGTTCGTCGAGCAGCAGCAGCCGAGGCTTGGCCATCAGGCCGCGCGCCACCGCGACCATCTGCAGCTGGCCGCCGGACAGCGTCCAGCCGAGCGCGTTGGAGAAGGCGCGGATGTCCGGGAACAGGTCGAACATCGCGTCGGCCTCGCGCGAGATCTGCGACGCCGACACCTTTCGGTTCGACGCGCCGAGCATGATGTTCTCTTTCACGGTGAGACCCGGAAACACGCGGCGGCCTTCCGGCACATGCGAGATGCCGAGCCGGACGATCGCTTCCGGCCCGAGGCCGGCGATCGAGTGGCCGTCGAACATAATGTCGCCGGAGGCGGGCTTGGCGAGGCCTGAGATCGCGCGCAACGTGGTCGACTTGCCGGCGCCGTTGGCGCCGAGCAGCGTGACCACCTGCCCCTGCTCCACGGCGATGGTGACGCCGCGCAGCGCCTCGATCTCGCCGTAGCGGACCACGAGATTGCGGATTTCGAGCAGCGGCATCATTCGCTCCCGAGATAGGCGGAGACGACGTCGGGATGGCGCAACACCGCCATGGACTCGCCGTCCGCGATGCGGCGTCCGAAGTTCAGCACGGTGATGTGCTGCGCCGCTTCCGACACCAGCGTCATGTCGTGATCGATGATCAGGATGGTGAGACCCTGGGCTGCGATGCGCTTGAGCAGCTCATGCAACTCCAGCTTCTCGGTCGAGTTGAGGCCGGCGGCCGGCTCGTCGAGCAGCAGCAGCGTCGGGTTCGACGCCAGCGCCCGCGCGATCTCGATCAGCCGCTGGTGGCCATAGGAGAAGCTCGAGATCAATTCGTTGGCGCGGCTGCCGAGGCCGACGAAGGTCAGCGCCTCCATCGCGCGCTCGGTCAGCGCGTCCTCGCCCTTCCCGATCATGGTGTTGCCGGGACGCTCGGCGCCGATCTCGACATTCTCGAGCGCGGTCATCGAGCGGAACAGGCGGATGTTCTGGAAGGTGCGTCCGAGGCCGGCCGCCGTGCGCTGATGCGGCGCCATGTTGGTGATGTCGGTGCCGTCGAGCACGATCCTGCCCGCGGTCGCCTTGTAGAGACCGGACAGCACGTTCAGCGTCGTGGTCTTGCCGGAGCCGTTCGGTCCGATCAGCGCATGCACGCTGCCGCGCTTCACCGCGATATCGACGCCGTCGACCGCCTTGAGGCCGCCGAAATGCTTCGAGAGCCCGGTCACTTCGAGCACGATGTCGCCGCCGGACGTCGCGGGCTTGAGCTGCAAGGCCGCCGCGGCCGGCGGCGCCTTGGTGTGCGCACGCCAACGCGTGAATGCGTCCGACACAAAACCCCAGATACCGTCGGGCATGAAGCGAATGATCAGGATCACGAACAGGCCGTAGATCGCCAGATAAAGTCCCGGCACGCTCTTGAGGAAGCGCAGCCATTCCGGGATCAGGATCAGGAGGCCCGTGCCGATCACCGAGCCGATCGGCGAGGCCACGCCGCCGAGCAGCGACATGGTCAGGAACACGATCGATTCCGCGAACGAGAACTGGTCCGGGCTGACATAGGCGAAGCCGCCGGCGAACAGGCCACCGGCCAGACCGCCGAGCAACGCGCACAGCCCGAAGGCGTAGATCTTGGTGCGGAACACGTCGATGCCGTTGACGCCGGCCGCAAGCTCGTTGTCGCGCACCGCACGCATGGCGCGGCCGAGCTTGGTATCAGGAAGATGCCAGACCAGGTAACCGACGATCGCGAGCATCGCGACGCAGAAGGCCAGATAGCTCTGCGAGGACTGGAACAGCTCGGGCCGGCGAATATTGGCGACGCCGTCCGGCCCGTGGGTCACGCCGATGGCGTTGATCATCACCAGCGTCACGATCTGCTGGAACGAGATCGTCACCATCGCAAGGTAGTGTCCGCCGAGCCGCAGCGTCGACATACCGAGGAAAGCGCCGGCAATCAATGTGATCGCGCAGGCGCCAACCAGGCAGAGCCAGAAGTTCAGATGCAGGTCGGCGGTGCCGAGGCCGACCGCATAGGCGCCGAAGCCGAAGAACGCGGCCTGCGCCAGGTTGATCTGGCCGCACAGGCCGAGCACGACCGACAGCCCGAACACCGCGATCGAGAAAGTCGTGGCCTGCAGCAGGATGTTGAGGATGTAACCGTCGAACCGCATGCCGGCGGCGAGCGCCACCAGCACCGCGGCGCCGATGAAATACGGCAGATGACGGATGATCAGCGGCTTCGAGCGCACGGCCGGCGCGGGGATCATGTTGTCGGTGGCGCTCATGCTTTCTCCGCGACACGTTCGCCGAAGATGCCCTGCGGCCGGAACACCAGGAAAGCGATCAGCACCAGGAAGGCGAAGCCGTCCTTGTACGGCACTGAAATATAGGCTGCACCGAACGTCTCGATGACACCGAGCGCGAGGCCGCCGACGATGGCGCCTGCGACATCACCGAAGCCGCCGATGATGGTCGCGGCAAACGCCTTCAGCGCAATCGTCGAACCCATCTGGATCGAGACGAACAGCACCGGCGCCACCAGGATGCCGGCGAGACCGCCGAGCACGGCCGAATAGATGAAGGTGATCATGATCATGGTGGAAACGGAAATGCCGAGCAGCGAGGCCATTTCCTTGTCCTGCGAGGTCGCCTGCAGCTTCTTGCCGAGCAGCGTCTTCTCGAAGAACCAGAAATTGAACAGCACCAAGAGGATCGTGACGGCGATGATCAGAAGATACTGGCTGTCGAGATAGACCGGACCAAGCTGAATGCCGGGCGTATCGAACCAGCCCTGCAGCACCTGCGGCTGCGGGCCATAGATCGCGAGCACCGAGTTCGACAGCAGGATCGAGGCGCCAATGGTGGCGATGATCACGGGCAGATAGGTGCGATTGCGCAGCGGATAATAGACGCCGAGATTGAAGATGACGCCGAACAACGCCATGCCGGCGAGCGCGATCAGGAACGACAGCCAGTAAGGCCAGCCGAGATCGACCGAGAACACCACCATCAGATAGGCGGCGACCATCGAGAACTCGCCTTGCGCGAAGTTCACCACGTTGGTGGCGCGGAAGATCAGCACGAAACCAAGCGCGACCAGCGCGTAGACCGCGCCGATGCCGATTCCGGTAAAGAGCAGTTGGAGGACGAGATCCATGACGAGCGCTCGATCTGAGATTTGTATCGCGGACGAACGGCCTCTCCGAGATGGCCCGGAGAGGCCGAACCGCTATCAATCGTTGAAGTCGATATGCTTGTCGTAGACGATCTTGCCCTTGTCGTTCTTCACGACGTTGTAGCCGTGCAGACCGTCGCCGTTCTTGTCGAAATTGTATTCACCCTCGGCGCCGGCGAATTTCTGCGTCGCAAGGATGGCGTCGCGGACCTTGTTCGGATCGGTCGAGCCCGCCTTGTTGATCGCCGCCGACAGGATGGTGATCGCATCATAGGGCCAGGCGCTCTGGTTGTCGGGCGCGGTCTTGTAGGCATCGCGATAGGCCTTGCCGAACGCCTTCGCGGCATCGCTCGAGTCCTCGGCGAAGTCGGCGACGCCGTAGGTGTTGAACAGCGCGGGACCGGCGAGCTTGGTCGAGGAGACCGCCACCACCGAGGGCGAGCCGACCCAGGGAATATTTACGCCGAGCTGACGCAGCTGCCGGGCAAAGATGCCGAGATCGTTCTCAAAGGTGAAGTAGGTGCCGAGCACGTCAGCGCCGGACTGCTTCACGGCCAGCACGACCGGCGTGAAGTCCTGGCTCTGGTTGGCATAACCCTGGTCGAGCACCGGCGGCGCGCCGAGCTTGGTCAGCGCTTCGGTGAGCGCCTTGCCCCCCGCAGTGCCGAAGGCGTCGGTGGAATGGACGATCGCCCATTTCTTCTTGCCGAGCGTGTTGACGCCGAAGTCGGCGATCACGCGGCCGGAGTAATTGTCGTTCGGGCGGAAGCGGAACAGCCAGGGATTGCCGGAATGGGTGAGGTCGGGATTGGTGCCGCCGATCATCACCGGCTTGCCGACCTTGATCACGTCGGGCGCCATCGCCTGCACCTGAGTCGAACGGATCGAGCCAAGGAAGGCGACGATGTCGGATTGAGCGGCGAGCTTGGAGAACGCCAGCACGATGCCCGGATTGGTGGTCTGATCGTCCTCGATGACGAGCTCGACCTGCTTGCCGAGCACGCCGCCGGCCTTGTTGACCGCAGCCAGCGCCAGCTTGGCGCCGTTCTGGGCCCACAGCCCCTGCTCCGCCGCCGGTCCGGTCACCGGCACGCACATGCCGATCTTGATCGTCGCACCCTGCGCCCAAGCGCTGCGCATCAGCGCGGGTGCAGCGAGACCTGCCGCCAAGCCGGCGGAAAACTCACGCCTCGTCAGTTTCATTCAATCCTCCCTGTGGTGCGCCGAGCTTGCATGTCGGCTGCGTTGAAACGAGCTGACGCGTCAATCTGCTGCCCTATCCGCAGCCATTGAACGGCGCGGCGAACAAACATCAGCACCGCTGCAGCGCACAAGACGTGCAACGACGACCATCGATCTGGCGTTTGACGTAGCTAACCATGATTGCACATTGCACGCAATAGCCAAAAGTTCGCTGGCAGCGGTGCGTAAATGCCTGCTACCAACGACCGTGGCGCGATCACGTGTTAGTGTGACCGGCGGGCAGTCATCGATGTCGATTCCAAGAGCGAAATCGCAGACCAGACGGAAGCAGCCGGCCTACGCGCTGATCAAGAGCGCATTGGCAAAGCACATCCGCGCCGGTGACGTGCCACCTGGCACGGTTCTTTCCGAATCGGCGATCGCGACCTTGTTCGGCTCCAGCCGCTCTCCGGTGCGGCAGGCTTTCGAACAGCTCGAGCATATCGGCCTGGTGCGCCGGTTCGACGGTCGCGGCGTCATCGCCGGCAAGCGCAAGGTCGACCCTCGGCGCGTCCCGATCACGCCGGAAATGTTTGGGCTGACCGACGGCCCCGTCGACGCCGTGCGCAGCGACGCCTGGGATACTCTCTACTACAAGCTCGAACGTGAGATCATTTACCGGTCGCTGTTCGGACGCTTCCGCGTCAGCGAGCTCGCATTGGCGCGGCATTTCCGGGTGGGGCGCACGGTGGCGCGCAACCTGCTGTTACGTGCGCAGGCGATCGGCATCCTCGAGAAAGGCGCCAAGGCGCACTGGTACGTGGTGCCGTTGGACGAGGACCGCCTCCGCGACATCTTCGAGGTGCGCGCAACGCTCGAGCCGCTGCTCCTTAAATCCGCGACGGCAACGATTCCTGCCGCCCTGCTCGACCGGATGGCGGAGCGGCTGCGCGAGGGAATCCAGTATCGCGACCGCGTCGGCGTCGGCGAACTCGATGAGATCGAAGGCGACCTCCATATCCGCTGCCTGGGTTACGGCGCCAATCGCGAGATGATCGAAGCCCTCAAGCGCACCCACTGCGCGTTCGTGATCGGCAAGCACATTCAGGTCGCCCTGACCGCGCCGCAGATCGATTCCTTCATGGACGAGCATCTGGTGATCATCGAGGCTTTGCGCATGCGTGACGGCGACGCGGCGGCAGCCATCTTGCGCCGCCATATCGAATGGTCCCACTCGAAGGTCGCGGGCTGGATTGCCGAATTCCGCGCCATCAACGTGATTTCGCGCGTACCCTACATGACCTGAGCGCGAATGCCGCGCATGATCGCAACTACTCGTCAGCCTCGACCTCGGCGTCATCGGCCGAGCCCATTCCGGCCAGGCTCGCTTCGAGCGCGCCCAGCATCTCCTGCAATTCGGCAAGCTTGCGCGCCCCGAAGCGCCGGGTGATCTCGGCATAGATCGTCTCCGACGTCGGCGCCACCGCCTCGATCAGCTTCAACCCCTTGGCGGAGATCGAGACCACCGCGCGCCGCGCGTCGTTCTCAGCCGCCTTGCGCTCGATCAACGCGCGGCCCTCGAGATCGCGAAGGATTCGCGACAGGCTCGGGCCGAGCAGAAACGCCATGCGGGCGAGCTCGGTGACCTCGATCTCGTCGACCGCGGTGAGCGCGCGCAGGATCCGCCATTGCTGCTCGGTCAGCCCGTGATTGCGCAGCGACGGTCGGAATTGCCGCATCACCGCCTCGCGCGCGCGGAGCAGCGACATCGGCAGCGAGCGCGAGAACTCGCGCATCGGGGTCCGTCGCGCCGCCGCGTCGTCGCCCTGCCCCGGCCGAATGTCGTTCGAATTTTTGCGCGCCATTACCTAATCCTGCGCAACGAAATTTTGCGTTGCAACATGCCTTGATTCAGTTTGCGGGAATTCACTTAACATGTTAATCATCTCCCGACATCCACTTTTGTGTAGCACGCATGGCCCTCTCCAAGGACGATATCCGCGCTGCCGCCGAACGGCTCGACGGCGCGGAAAAGACCCGTAAGCAAATCCGCCAGCTCTCTCTGGAATACCCCCGCATCACCCTCGAAGACGCCTACGCGATTCAGAAGGCTTGGGTCGAGATGAAGGTGGAGCAGGGCCGCGTCGTCAAGGGCCACAAGATCGGCCTGACCTCGAAGGCGATGCAGAGCGCGCTCAATATCGACGAGCCCGATTCCGGAATCCTGCTCGACGACATGTTCTTCGCCGATGGCGGCCTGGTGCCAAGCGACCGCTTCATCGCCACCCGCGTCGAGGCCGAGCTTGCCTTCGTGATGAAGCATCGTCTGGCCGGGCCGAACTGCACGCTGTTCGATGTGCTGAACGCCACCGATTTCGTGGTACCGGCGCTGGAGATCCTGGATACCAGGGTCGAGCGCGTCGATCCCGAGACCAAGGCGATGCGGAAGATCTTCGACACCATCGCCGACAACGCCGCCAATGCCGGTATCGTGCTCGGCGGCCGGCCGATCCGCCCGCTGGACGCCGACCTGCGCTGGATCGGCGCTCTGTGCTTCCGAAATGGTCAGCTCGAGGAAACCGGTCTGGCCGCCGGCGTGTTGAATCATCCGGCGACCGCGGTGGCGTGGCTGGCCAACAAGATCGCGCCGAACGGACTGGCGCTGGAGGCCGGCCAGGTCGTGCTGGCGGGCTCCTTCATCCGTCCGATCGAGACCCGCAAGGGCGACACCATCCAGGCCGATTACGGACCGTACGGTTCCGTAAGCTGCTACTTCGCCTGACGCCTTCAGCAGGAGCGCTGCATGCCGCATTTCACGCTTGAATACTCCGCCAATCTCGACGATCTCGTCGACATGGGCGCGACGGTCGAACTGGTCCGCAAGGCCGCGGTCGAGACCGGCATCTTCCCGCTCGGCGGCATCCGCGTCCGCGCCGTCAGATGCGAGCACTATGCGATCGCCGACGGCCGCAAGAATTACGGCTTCCTCGACATGGTGCTGCGGCTCGGCGAAGGCCGCGATCTCGCCACCCGCAAGAAGGCCGGCGAGCACATCTTCAAGGCGCTGTCGGCCCATCTCGATCCGGTCTTCGCCAACAGCAAATTCGCTTTGTCGTTCGACATGCAGATCAACGACAAGGACACCAGCTGGAAGCGCAATAACATCCACGATGCACTGAAGGTGGAGACGGTCAATGGATAAAGCCACCCCGAAATCGTCAGCCGACGTGTTCCAGGCCAACCGCGATCGCGCCGGCCCACTGCTTGCAAAGCTGAAAGCCGAAGGCATCGGCCATGTGATCGACGGCAAGATCGTGCCGGCGGCCTCCGGGCAGATTTTTGAGACGAAATCGCCGATCGACGGCACGGTGCTGGCGACGGTCGCGCGCGGCAATTTCGAGGATATCGACCGTGCCGCGACCGCGGCGTCCAAGGCCTTCAAGGCCTGGCGCGACATGCCGGCGGCGCAGCGCCGCAAGCTGCTGCATCGCGTCGCCGATGCGATCGAGGCGCGGGCCGACGACATCGCCGTGCTCGAATGCATCGACACCGGCCAGGCGCACCGCTTCATGGCCAAGGCCGCGATCCGCGCCGCGGAGAATTTCCGCTTCTTCGCCGACAAATGCGGCGAGGCCCGCGACGGCCTCAACACGCCCTCGGAAGAGCACTGGAACATCTCGACCCGCGTGCCGATCGGCCCGGTCGGCGTGATCACGCCGTGGAACACGCCGTTCATGCTCTCGACCTGGAAGATCGCACCCGCCCTCGCCGCGGGTTGCACCGTGGTGCACAAGCCGGCGGAATGGTCGCCGGTAACCGCCGATCTGCTGGTCAAACTCGCAAAACAGGCCGGCATCCCCGACGGCGTGCTCAATACCGTGCATGGTTTCGGCGAAGAGGCCGGCAAGGCGCTGACCGAGCACCCCGCCATCAAGGCGATCGGCTTCGTCGGCGAAAGCGCGACGGGCTCGGCGATCATGGCGCAGGGCGCACCGACCCTGAAGCGGGTGCATTTCGAGCTCGGCGGCAAGAACCCGGTGATCGTATTCGACGACGCCGATCTCGACCGCGCGCTCGATGCGGTCGTGTTCATGATCTACTCGCTCAATGGCGAGCGCTGCACGTCGTCGAGCCGGCTGCTGGTTCAGGAGAGCGTCGCCGGCAAGTTCATCGAGAAACTGACCCAACGCGTGAAGGCGCTGAAGGTGGGTCACCCCCTCGATCCCGCAACCGAGATCGGGCCGTTGATCCATGAGCGGCATCTCGCCAAGGTGTGCAGCTATTTCGACGTCGCCAAGAACGACGGCGCGACGATCGCAGTCGGCGGCCAGCCGCATGACGGCCCCGGCGGCGGCCACTATATGCAGCCGACGCTGGTCACCGGCGCCAACGCCAAGATGCGCGTCGCGCAGGAAGAGGTGTTCGGCCCGTTCCTGACCGTCATCCCGTTCAAGGACGAGGCTGAGGCCATCGAGATCGCCAATGGCGTGCAATACGGCCTGACCGGCTATGTCTGGACCGGCGACATGGGCCGCGCGCTGCGGGTGGCGGATGCGCTGGAAGCCGGCATGATCTGGCTCAACTCGGAAAACGTCCGCCATCTGCCGACCCCGTTCGGCGGCATGAAGTCGTCAGGCATCGGCCGCGACGGCGGCGACTATTCGTTCGACTTCTACATGGAAACCAAGCACGTCTCGCTCGCGCGTGGGACGCACAAGATTCAGAAACTGGGAATTTAGCCAGCCGTCGTTCCGGGGCTCGCGAAGCGAGAACCCGGAACTTCGAGATTCCGGGTTCTCGCTTCGCGAGCCCCGGAATGACGATAAAATTGAGGGGAAACACCGATGCCCGTTCCGACGCATGTTTTCGATCCGCCGTTCAACATCATCCGCTGCAGCCACGCCGTGCTCGACGTCACGGATCTCGACAAGAGCGCCGCCTTCTACGAGAAGACGGTCGGCCTCCACATCGAGGACCGCGACGACAAGTCGGTGTATCTGCGCGCCAGCGAGGAGCACCAGCATCACTCGGTGGTGCTGCGCAAGGCGCCGAAAGCGGCCTGCAACCGGCTTGGCTTCAAGGTCGGCAATGACGGCGACCTCGACAAGGCCGCTGCCTTCTTCTCCGAGAACGGCATCGCCTACGCCTTCGTCGACCAGCCGTTCCAGGGCCGCACGCTGCAATTCACCGATCCGTTCGGCTTCCAGATCGAGCTTTACGCCACGATGGAGAAACGCCCGCATCTGCTGCGGCGCTACGACCTCTACAAGGGCTGCCATCCGCAGCGGCTCGACCATTTCAACGTGTTCGCCGCCGAGGTTCAGGACACCGTCGACTTCTACGCCCGGCTCGGCTTCCGCCTCACCGAATATGCCGAGGAGGACGGCGACAACGGCCGCATCGCTGCCGCCTGGATGCACCGCAAGGGCAACGTCCACGACTTCGCCATCACCAACGGCCGTGGCCCGCGCCTGCACCACATCGCCTATTGGGTGCCGACAGCGATGAACATCGTGCATCTCTGCGACGTGATGGCCTCCTCCGGCTTCCTCAAGAACATCGAGCGCGGCCCTGGCCGGCACGGCATCTCCAACGCCTTCTTCCTCTACATCCGCGACCCCGACGGCCACCGCATCGAGCTCTACACCAGCGACTATTTCACCGGCGATCACGACCATGAGCCGCTGCGCTGGTCGCTGCGCGATCCGCGCCGCCAGACGCTGTGGGGCGCGCCGGCGCCGCGCTCCTGGTTCGAGGAAGGCTCGACCTTCGCCGGCCAGGCGGTGCGCGAGCCGCGCTTCGTCGCCGACGTGCTGGTTGCGGACTAGTGAACAAGATTCCATCCCCTCGTCGTCCCGGCGAAAGCCGGGATCCATAACCACCGAATAGGGTTGCCGAAAGAATGTCTGGCCGCGTACCCATTCCGATGGCCGCGGCGTATGGGTCCCGGCCCCCGTGCGCAACTGCGCACTAGGCCGGGACGACACCAATGAATGGATTTCCGATGTCAGCCCCTCGCCTCGCCACCTATTCCGCCAACGGCGCCACCAGCTATGGCGCCGTCACCGACACCGGCATCGTCGACCTCTCGTCGCGCTTCAAGGACTATCCGACGCTACGCGAAGCAATCGCCGCCGGCGCGCTGAGCAGGCTCGTGGAGGATGCCGCCAGGCGCGCGCCCGACCATGCGCTCGACGCAGTCGCGTGGCAGCCGCCGATCCCGGCGCCGGAAAAGATCATCTGCATCGGCGTCAACTACCCGGACCGCAATGCCGAATACAAGGACGGCTCGGACGCGCCGAAGTATCCCAGCATGTTTCTGCGGGTGCCGCGCTCCTTCGTCGGCCACAACACGCCCGTGGTGCGGCCACGCATCTCGCCGCAGCTCGACTATGAGGGGGAGCTGGTGCTGGTGATCGGCAAGGCCGGCCGGCACATTGCGGAGAGCGCCGCGCTCGATCACATCGCCGCGATCACGCTCTGCAACGAAGGCACCATCCGCGACTGGGTGCGCCACGCCAAGTTCAACGTCACCCAGGGCAAGAACTTCGATTCCACCGGCAGCCTCGGCCCGTGGATCGTGCCCTATACCAGCGAAGCACAGATCGCCGATATCCACCTGACCACGCGGGTGAATGGCGAGACCCGCCAGGACGACCGCACCTCGCGCTTGATCTTCGGCTTCCGCTACCTCATCAACTACATCTCGAGCTTTACGACGCTGGCTCCCGGCGACATCATCGTCACGGGCACCCCGACCGGCGCAGGTGCGCGATTCGATCCGCCGCGCTATCTGAAGCCCGGCGATGTCGTCGAGGTCGAGGCCGAAGGCGTCGGCATTCTGCGCAACAGCGTCGTCGACGAAGCTACCTAACCTCACCAGCAAGTGGACAGTGCCATGACCTCAACATCCGGCGGCGAAGCAATCGTCAACGGCCTCGTCGCCCACGGCGTCGACACCGTGTTCGGGCTGCCCGGCGCGCAGATCTATGGCCTGTTCGATGCCTTCCACCAAGCCCAGCTCAAGGTGATCGGCGCGCGGCACGAACAGGCCTGCGGCTACATGGCGTTCGGCTATGCGCGCTCCAGCGGCAAGCCCGGCGTGTTCAGCGTGGTGCCCGGCCCGGGCGTGCTCAACGCCTCGGCGGCGCTGCTCACCGCATTCGGCTGCAACGAGCCGGTGCTGTGCCTGACCGGTCAGGTGCCGACGCAGTTCCTGGGCAAGGGCCGCGGCCATCTGCATGAGATGCCGGACCAGCTCGCGACGCTGCGCACCTTCGTGAAATGGGCCGACCGGATCGAATACCCTGATAACGCGCCCGCGCTGGTGTCGCGCGCGTTCCAGGAGATGCTGTCGGGCCGGCGCGGCCCGGCTTCGCTCGAGATGCCGTGGGATGTCTTCACCCAGCGCACCCAGGTCGCGCCCGTCAACCCGTTCGATGCGTTGCCGGCGCCGCAGCCCGATCCGGACCGCATCAAGGCCGCCGCCGACCTGATCGCCGGCAGCAAGGCGCCGATGATCTTCGTCGGCAGCGGCGCCATCGAGGCGCGCGAGGAGATCCTCGAATTGGCCGAGATGATCGACGCGCCGGTCGTCGCATTCCGCAGCGGCCGCGGCATCGTCTCCAACGCGCATGAACTCGGGCTGACCATGGCTTCGGCCTACAAGCTCTGGCCGAAGACCGATCTGATGATCGGCATCGGCACACGCCTCGAGCTGCCGACGATGTCGCGCTGGCCCTACCAGCCGGCCGGCCTGAAATGCGTCCGCATCGACATCGATCCGGTCGAGCTGCGGCGCTGGCCGGCTGATGCCGGTGTGATCGCGGACGCCAGGGCCGGCACCGCCGATCTCGTCGCCGCCGTGCGCAAGGTGGGCTACCGCAAGACCTCCGGCCGTCGCGCCGCGATCCGCGAGGCGACCGCGGCTACCGAGCAGGAAATCCAGCGCATCCAGCCTCAGATGGCGTATCTGAAGATCCTGCGCGAGGTGCTGCCGGCCAACGCCATCGTCACCGACGAGCTGTCGCAGGTCGGTTTCGCCTCCTGGTACGGCTTTCCGATCTACGAGCCGCGCACCTTCGTCACCTCAGGCTATCAGGGCACGCTCGGCTCGGGTTTCCCGACCGCGCTCGGCGCCAAGGTCGCCAACCCAAACAAGCCGGTGGTCGCGATATCAGGCGACGGCGGTTTCATGTTCGGCGTGCAGGAGCTCGCCACCGCCGTGCAGTTCAGGATCGGCGTGGTGACGCTGGTGTTCAACAACAACGCCTATGGCAACGTCCGCCGCGACCAACGCGAGCGCTTCGACGGCCGCGTCGTCGCCTCGGACCTGGTCAACCCCGATTTCGTCAAGCTTGCGGAGTCCTTCGGTGTCGGCGCCGCGCGCGTCACCTCGCCCGATCACTTCCGCCCCGTGCTGGAGAAGGCGCTGGCCGACGGCGGGCCTTACGTGATCTCGGTGGAAGTGCCGACGGATTCGGAAGTCAGCCCCTGGGCGTTCATCCACCCGGCGCGGAACAACTAGGCGGCTTTGCGCCGCGTTGCAGCCGTGACGCGGCAATCACGAGCAGGCCGGCGCCGGCGACCGACCAGCAGGCGACCGGCGCCCAGTGCACCAGCGGCGCATAGTCCGGCATCTTCTGCAGGCCGCCGGCGACGGCCGCCATCCGCGCAAAGGTCGCGAGTGCCAGCGCCGAGAAGACGAGGCCGGTGACCTTGCCTTCCGCGCCGGTCTCCCCGATCGCAAGCGCCGCGGACACCGCGCTCATCAGCATGCAGCCCCAGGCGGCCCCCGCCATGAATTGCGCCACGATCAGGCCATTGAGGCTTCCGGCGATCTCCGCGGCGACGATTGCGAATGCGCCAAGCAGCCCCGCCATGCCCATCACGATCAGGCCGCCGCGATGCTTGACGACAATGCTCGCCGGAAACATCGCGATGTTGAAGCCGATCCAGAATACCGGCATCAGCCATTGCAGATCGCCCGGCCTGGCAAAGCGCAGATAGAACGGCGCGCTGTTGATGTTGAAGTGCAGCTGATAGCCGAGCGAGAGCAGCACCATCGATCCGATCAAAAACATCGGCACCGCGCCGAGCCGCTTGGCCGGGGTCGCTAGCCGCGCCGGTTGCGCCTCCGCCGCGATGCGACGCTCGATCCCCGAGAAGGCCAGTGCGGTCAGCAGCAGCACGGCGCCCGACAGCACGAACGGCAGCCGCGCATCTTGGTTGCGCAGCACGACGCCAAGATAGGGCGAGACCGCGCCCGCGATGCCATAACCCAGCATTGCCAGCGCCGCGAGGAACGGGACCGAGGGCTGCGCGCGATACTTGCCGAGCAGCGTCAGCGGCGGCGCACGCAAGGCCGACGACGTCGCGGCCCAGATCACGATCAACACGATCAGCCAGACCTTTGCCCCCGGCCCGGTGCCGGCGACGTAAGGCAGCGCGATGAAGGCGGCGCAGGAGATCGCGGCGAGGATGCCGACGAACAAGCCAAGGCGGCCGACCAGGCTCGAAATCCTGTCGGCGGCCATGCCCATCGCCGTATCGGTGATGGTGAAGATGCCCTGATCCATCATCAGGATCAGGATCACGGTCGCCGGCGCGATGCCGACATCGGCGCACAGCTTCGGCAGATAGATCAGATAGGTGGTCCAGCCCAGCGTGAACACGAGCTGCAGCACGGCGAGATAGACGCCGGTGCGGTTGACGGCGCGGTCGGCCTGGGTGGTCATGAGCCAAGTCTAGACCACCGGCCCGATTTGCGGGAGGGGAGTCAGCGCACCTTGCGGAAGGTCAAATTGATGCGCTGGCGGCCGAGCACGCTGTGCTCGCCGTCGGCGAGCGGTGCCACGCCGTGATAAAACAACCGTGACGGGCCGCCCCACACCGCAACGTCGCCATGTTCGAGTCGATAGCGGCGCGGCGTATCGCTGCGCTTCAGGCCGCCGAACAGGAAGATCGCCGGCAGCCCGAGCGAGATCGACACGATCGGTGCGCGGTAGTCGAGCTCGTCCTTGTCCTGATGCAGCGACAGTTTTGCGCCGGGGACGTAGCGATTGATCAGGCAGGCCTGCGGCGCGAAGCCATTGAAGCCGGCTTCATAAGCGGCGCCGGCGGCAAGCCTGCGCAACACCTCCGGCATTTCAGGCCAGGGTTGTCCCGAGTCGGGATCGATCGGATCATAGCGATACCCGCTGGGATCGGAGACCCAGCCGAGGCTGCCGCAATTGGTCATCGCGACCGACATGCGGTGGCCGCCCGGCGTGATCAGATGCCGGAATGGCGCCTGCTTGACGATGACGCGCAATGCCGGGATCAGCTCGGCCTCGAACGGCCGGACAAAGCCGCGCAGCAGCACCGCGCCATCCGCGATCGTCTCGCGCGACGGCCGTGCATCGCCAATTGTCTCGAACAGATCAGCGGCCACGCCTCTCTCGCACTCACTTCGCGTCGTGGAAGATCACACCAACGGTGTGGCGGTGGCCGGAGCGAATCCGGCTGACGCCGTGGCGCAGATTGACACGATACGGTCCGCGCGTCCCCTGCACCGGGCGATGATGCACGGCAAAGGCCACCGCATCGCCCTTGGTGAGCGGCACCACCTCAGGGCGCGACTGCATCCGCGGCCGCTGCTCGGTCAGCACGAACTCGCCGCCGCTGAAATCGCGCCCCGGCTGCGACAGCAGGATCGCGACCTGGATCGGAAACACGTACTCACCGTAGAGATCCTGGTGCAGGCAGTTGTAGTCGCCCTCGCCATATTGCAGCAGCAGCGGCGTCGGCCGCGTCTGTCCGGCATCATGGCAGCGCTTCAGGAACGCCGCATGCGACGAAGGATATCGGATATCGATCCCCATCGTCTCGTTCCAGCGATTGGCTGTCGCGGTCAGCCGCGAATAGAGCGCCGGCCGCAACTCCGCGATCAGGTCCGGCAGTGGATAGGAGAAGTATTTGTACTCTCCGCGGCCGAAGCCGTGACGGCCCATCACGATCCGGCTGCGGAACTGGCTGTTGTCGGGATACAGCGCGGCGATGGCATCGCATTCCTCAGGCGTCAGCAAGCCGTTGAGGACGGCGCAGCCCTGCCCGTCGAGATCGGTCGTGATCCGGTCCCAGTCGAGCGCGTCGACGCGGGCCGGAATCCCGGTGGGTGGACGGGTGATGGTTTTGGCTGTTGCTGTCATGGGACGGAATCTGGCCCCTGATTGCGGCCCGCGCCACCCGATTTCTGACAGAAAATGTCGGCGAACAGCGTCCCAATCCCGCTGTCGTCCCTGCGAAAGCAGGGACCCATAACCACAGGTGCTGGTTGTTCGAAAGCCGTCTGGCCGCGTGCCCTTTCCGAAGGCCGCGGCGTATGGGTCCCTGCTTTCGCAGGGACGACGCGTGGAGAGGTCTCGCTCGGCTCTGACGCAGCGGCGCGCGAAAAAAGGTCAGCCCCTGACCGGCAGCGTCATCACGTCGTAGCCGTGGCTGATCTTCCGTTTGAGCACCGGGTCTTCCAGTTCGAACTCGAAGCGGCTGGCCGGGCGGATGCCGCCCTTGGCCGCGAAGGTGCCGCCAAACATGGCGCAGCCGTCGGGCAGCGCGCCCTGGTCGAAGCCGCGCGCGATCAGGTCCTTCACCGGCAGCATGTGATCCAGCGTGCCTTCCTGGTAGAGCACGCGTTGGCCGCCGATCACGGCCCAGGAGCGCAGGACCAGCTGGTCCCAGTGATCAATCACATCCTCGAGTTCCCACAGCTCCGACGCCATCGGCTTGTCGCACATCTGCTTCGACACCGTGACGCTGTAGCTCTCGACCTTGCGATCGGTATGGTCGGAGCCGCAGCCGACGAAGATGCGGCCCTGCCAGCCGATCAGCACGAACTCGACCTCGCCGCTCGAATCCTCGCCGCAGACCTCGATGGCATCGGCGAAGGTGAGCCGGCGCGCCGAGCAGCGGTAGTAGATCGGCGTGGTCGCGGGCCGTGCGATGCCGAGCGCCTCGAGCTCGGCGATATGCTTGTCGCGCGCCACCGGATCGCGGCCGGTCCAGCCGGCGATCACGGCCTGCCTGATTTCCAGCGTGAGCGGAGTGGCGACGCCCTTGTCGTCGACATTGAAGGTGAGATCAAACACGGATCGCGGTCTCCATTCCGGCAGCGAGCTCGAAAATGCGTCGATCCGAACCGCCCGCGGCGGCGAGCATCAGGCCGACCGGCGCCTCGCCCTCGCGATGCGCGGGCAGCGAGATCGCGCAGCCGTCGAGCACATTGATCAGCGTGCAGTTGCGCAGCGCGCGCAAATTCTCGGTGGCGAACGCCTTGTCGTCGGCGAGGCTGGCGATCGTTGGCGGCAGGTTGGCCGTGGTCGGCAGCACCATCGCATCATAGGGCGCGATCCGCTTCTCGGTGCGCGCGATGAAGGAGCGGCGCGCGTTGAGCAGATCGATATAGTCGGCGGCCGGGAAGCCCTCGCCGCGCTGGATGCGCACCGCGACGCGCGGATCGTAGATGTCGCCCTTGCTGGTCAGCAGGAAGCGGTGCCAGGCATAGCTTTCGGCGGCGGCAAAGCCGCCCTTGGTGTTCATGACGCCGACATCGAGCAATTCGGGCACCTCGATGCGATCGATCAAGGCGCCGGCGCGCGACAGCGCGCCAAGCGCGCGCTCGAAGGTTTTCGCGACGGCCTCATCGAGGTCGTCGAGCGCGACCGTGGTCGGCACCGCGAGCCGCATGCCCTTGACCGGGCGCGGCGTGAGCGGCGTCACCGGCTGGTCGGCGAGCACCGCGTCGAGCGCGGCGCAGCAGGCCACCGAATTGGCCAGCGGGCCGTAGCTGTCGAGCGTGAACGACAGCGGCACGCCGCCATCGAGCGGAATCCGGCGTTGCGTCGGCTTGTAGCCGACGATGCCGTTGAAGGCGGCCGGAATCCGGCAGGAGCCGCCGGTGTCGGTGCCGAGCGCGCCGAACGCCATGCCGTCGGCGATCGAGACCGCCGCCCCCGAGGACGAGCCGCCCGGCACGTGGCCGACGCTCCGGTTCCAGGCGCTCTTCGGCGTGCCGTAATGCGGATTGATGCCGATGCCGGAATAGGCGAACTCGGTCATGTTGGTGCGGCCGATCACGACGAAGCCGGCACGCTTGAGCCGCGCCACCACCGGCGCATCGACATCCGCCGGCGCCGAATCCTCCAGCGCCCGGGAGCCGGCGCGCGTCACCTGCCCCTTGATGTCGAACAGGTCCTTGATCGAGACCGGAATGCCGGCAAAGGGCGATGGCGCCGCATTGGCCTTGCGCAGCCGGTCCATGGCGTCGGCGGCCTCCAGCGCGGCCTCGCGGTCGACATGGATGAAGGTGCGCTGGCCCTCGCCTGAGGGATCAGCGATCCTGGCGATGCACTGCTCGACGAGCTTGCGGGCAGAGGTCGTGCCGCTGGCGAGATCGGCGGCAAGGGAGGCGAGTGTCGGATTCTTGGGCATGGCTTTCACTTCACGGCTTGCACTTCATGGCTTGCAGCTGATTGTCGCCCGAACCGAGGCCGATTTCCAGTGTGCGTGGCCCCTCACCTCGCATCACTTCAGCCCGAAATAGGCACGGTGCAGCTCTTCATTGCCGCTCATCTCGGCAACCGTGCCGGAGAAGCGGATCCGCCCGCCTTCCAGCACGAATACGCGGGTGGCAATCTCGAGAAAACCGATATTTTGCTCGGCGATCAAGAGCGCCAGCCCGCGGCCCTGCAGGCTCGACAAGGCGCGCAGCACCTCCTTGACGAACAGCGGCGACAACCCGGCCGAGGGCTCATCCATCACCAGCAGCTTCGGCTCCGCCGACAGCGCCTTGGCGATGCCGAGCATCTTGCGCTGACCGCCGGACAGGCTGGACGCGGGATCGCGGCGCTTGTCGCGCAGCACCGGGAACAGGCCGTACAATTCGTCGACCCGCGCCCCCGGATTGGCATGGCCCAGCGCCTGCGCGCCGACGCGGATATTTTCCTCGATCGACAGGTCGGGAAACACCGCAAGCTCCGACATGTAGGTCATGCCGCGCTTCATACGGTCCGACGAGCGCATCTTGGTGATGTCCTCACCGCCGAGCTTGATGTGCCCGCTGCGGGCTTCGATCAGGCCGACCAGCGACTTCAGGAACGTGGTCTTGCCCGCGCCGTTGGCGCCGAGCAGCAGCACGGTCTCGCCGGGGCGGACGTCGAGATCGACGCCCCACAACACCTGCATGGTGCCGTAGCCGGCATCGACGCCCCTCGTGTCCAAAAGCGACACCGCATCAGTGGGCATGCTCGCCTCCCAAAAATACCTCGATCACCTGCGGCTCGCGTACCGCGGTCGCCAGCGTCCCCTCGAAGATCTCCTTGCCCGCATTGAGCACGATGACGCGGTCGGTGATCTGCTCGATGAAGCCCATCAGATGCTCGACCACGATGATCGCCATGCCGGTCGCGGCCAAGGCCTTGATGCGGCCGGCGATCCAGTCGAGCTCCGCCGGGTTGAGGCCGGCGGCGAGTTCGTCGAGCAGCAGCAGCCGCGGCCGCGTGGCGAGCGCACGGGTCAGATCGAGCATCTTCTGCTGGGCGCTGTTGAGATCGGCGGCCGGACGGTCGGCGACCTCCTTCAGCCGGAAATCCTGGAGCAGTTCGGCGATCGACGGCGCACCGGTCGCGCCGCCATAGGCCAGCGCCACCTGGATGTTCTCGCGCACCGTCAGCGACAGGAACGGCTTCGGCACCTGGAAGGTGCGGTTGATGCCGCGATGAACGAGCTTGTGCGAGGCGACGCCGCCGGCGGATGCGCCGTCGAACACGACCTCGCCGCCGTCGGGCGCATAGAGACCGGAGATCACATTGATCGCCGTGGTCTTGCCGGAGCCGTTCGGACCGACCAGACCGAGGATCTCGCCCGGCACGACGTGAAAGCTGAGGCCATCGAGCGCGTGGAAACCACCGAAGCGCTTGACCAGCTTCGAGACCTTGAGGATCGGGGTTTTCTCAGGGGACATGCCACCCCCTGCGGGTTGCCAGCGACACCAGTCCTGCGGGCAGGAACAGCACCAGGCCCATGATCAGGAGACCATAGATCAGCTGGAAATATTGCGGCGTGGTGAAGCCGATCAGATTGTAGATGCCGTAGAGGATCAGCACGCCGACGATCGGGCCGGTGATGGTGGCAACGCCGCCGAACAGCGCGAACACGATCGCGAAGATCGAGAACTCGCCGGAGAACACGTTGTCCGGATAGAACACCGAGACGTACCAGGCGTAGATGCCGCCGGCGAGGCCCGCGACCAGCGCCGAGGCGAGCCAGGCAATCACCCGCATCTTCACGATATTGACGCCGGCCATCGAGGCCGACACCGCGTCCTCGCGCACCGCCTGCAGCGCGAGTCCAAACGGCGAGTTCTTCAGATAGACCACCGCGCCGACCGTCAGCGCCATCACGACGACCGCGGCATAATAGGCGTGGGTCGGGTTGAAGGTGCCGGTGAGCGAGACGCCGTAGGGGCCCTTGGTGATGCCTTCCAGCGCCGGGTTGGCGACGAAGTGCAGCACCGCGAGCGAGGCCGCGAGATTGGCGATCGCGAAATACGCGCCCGACAGCCGCAGCAGCGGCGTCAGCAACAGGCCGAGCGCAACCGCCACGACGCCGCCGACCAGCACGGCGAGCGGTGCGGGCGTCTGCAGATGCATCACCATGATGGCGAAGCCATAGGCGCCGGCGCCGAAGAAGCCGACATAGCCGAACGGCAGATAGCCGGTGAAGCCATAGATGATGTTCACGCCCTGCGCGAGGATCAGGAAGATCACGAAGTTGAACAGCAGCAGATGGTTTTGATAGACGCCGGGCAGCAGTGCGAACACCACCACCAACGGCGCCAGGATGAACAGCAGGTGCTTCGAGGCGCTATGCAACGCGCACCCGCCTTCCGAGCAGACCGCTCGGGCGCAACAACAGGATCACGATCAACAACACATAGGGCAGCAGGTCGGCCCAGGAACTGAGATAGGTCTGCACCAGCATGTAGCAGAGACCGTAGACGACACCGCCGAGTGCGGTGCCGAGCGGATTGCCGAGCGAGCCCAGCACGACGATCGCAAACGACGTCACCGTCGCATCGGCGCCGAACGCCGGCGTCACCGAGCCGAACATGAAGGGCGCGAACACGCCGGCGACCGCCGCGATCCCGAGGCCGATGCCGAACGCCGCCGCCGAGACGCGATCGACATCGATGCCGGTCGCCAACGCCTCGTCGCGCCGTGACATCACCGCGCGCGTCAGGGTGCCGAGCCGGGTGTGATAGAGATAGAGGTAGACCAGCGCGATCGCGATCAGGCTGGTGATGGCCGCGATCACCCACGGCGCGGGAAAACCCTGGCCGAAAATCTGGATCGGCCCTGCGCCGCCCGCCTTGCCGCCGAGCCACTTGACCTTGATGGTCGTGAACACGGTGCCCAGCAGCCGGCTCTGGATCGAGCGCTCGCTGGTACCTGCGAAGATCGTGGTGACGGCCTCGATCACTTGCGACAGGCCGAAGAACAGGATGATCGACAGCATTTCCGGATTGGCCGAGCCCTGCAGCCGCGGCACCAGCACCCAGTACAGCAGCACGCCGACCAGCACGAACACCACGAAGGCCAGCGGCACCGCGAACAGCGGGTCGACGCCGGCGATGCCGACCACGCCGAGCGCGATGAAGGCGCCCAGCATCAGGATGTCGCCATGCGCAAGGTTGACGATGCGCATGACGCCGAACACGAGATTGAGACCGATGCCGACCAGGCTGAAATACAGCCCGAACAGCACGCCGGCAACGAGCGCATAGGTCATGCTACCGCTCGCCGCCGAAGGTTACGCCCGCCGCCCTCACCTGCATCACGGAGCCGGATAGATCGGCTTGCCGGTGGCGGTCTCGTGCGGATAGATCGAGACGAACTTGATGTGATCGTGCTCGTCGACCGTCAGCTGACCGAGCGGCGTCAATTCGCCGATCTGGCCGCCCGTCTCATCCAGCGCGAAGGTGCCGTCCAGCGTCTTGAGCTGACCGCTGAGCGAGAACACTGCGCGGCGCAGCTCCATCTGCTCGAGGCTGGTCGCAACCGACAGCGTCTTCTCGATCACCAGCGCGGTGGTGTAGCCGGCGACCGCGTTGAAGCCGAACTCCATCTTGCCGTCGTTGTATTTCTTGGTCCAAGCGGCGCGGAAATCCTTCATGTTCATCCCGAAATTGACGGGATAATCCAACTCGGACGGCGGCACATAGGTCCAGATGTGCTCGAGGCCCTTGGCGCCGACATTCTTCTCGAGCAACTCGGTCTCGAGGCCGGCATAGATCGCGAACAGCATCTTGAACTTGGTGCCGACGTCCTGGACGTTGCGCAGGAAGGCGATGTCGTTAGGCGCATAGCCGAAATGGATCACCGCGTCCGGATTGGCGTTGCTGATGTTGTTGATGATGACGTTGTAGTTGGTGGTCTCGGTCGGGACGCCCTGGTCGTAGACGATCTCGATCGGCGCGCCGGACTCCTTGACGAACTTGCGGAACGCGTTGGCCTGGGTGCCGGTGAACTCGTTGGTCGAATAGAGGATGGCGACCTTCTTGATGCCGAGGCCCGGGCCGTCATGGCTGATGAAATCAGCCACCGGCTTCGGCCACACCGTCGACACCGGGTCGGCCATCAGCGCGATGTAGGGATTGTCCTTGGAGAAGAAGCTCGCGCCGGTGCCGGTCTGATCGAACAGGAACATCTTGTGGTCGCGCGCAATGGCAACGGCGGGCGCCGTCAGCACCGATCCGGAATCGGCGACCAGGAGGTCGACCTTATCCTGGGTGACGAGCTGATTATAAAGCGTCGCGGCGGTCGCGGTGTTGCTCTGGTCGTCATAGGAGACGAGCTTGATCGGGATCTTCTTGTCGAACGCCTTCACGAACACGCCACCCTCGGCGTTCTTCTGCTCGACCCACAATTTCAACGAGCTGTAGACCGGCATCGAGATCGAGGCGTAGCGCCCCGACGACGCATAGAGCGTGCCGATCTTGATCTCCGACGGTGCGTCGGCGGCCATCGCCTGCGTGGCAAATGCGAGGCTGGCAGCGAGTGCCGCGCCAATGATCCTCAGCATGATATGTTCCTCCCGGCTTTCTTGAACGTGTCTTGGACGTATCTTGGACGCGGCCCTTCTACGCGCCGGATCGGAGCGACACAAGCATCGCGGCCTTAGCAATTGTGCGAGGGGCGGAATATGCGGCATGCGCGGGACACAGGCCGCTGCGCGGAGCATGGATGGACCGTTGACGGGCCTTGGTTCAATGTCGCATCAAGATCGTAACGATTTCGGGAGGAGACATCAGACATGGCCGAGCCCGCGCGTGCGAAACCAAAGCCGACACCGGAGACCCAGCATTTCTGGGATGGCACGAAGGCCGGCGAGCTGCGTCTGCAGCGCTGCGATGCCTGCGCCAATGTCTACTTTCCGCCGCGGCCGTTCTGCCCCTCCTGCGCCTCGCGCAAGGTCTCGATCTTCAAGGCCAGCGGCAAGGGCAAGCTCTACAGCTACGTCATCAACCACCGTCCCGCAGCGCCCGGCTTCACGCCGCCTTATGCGATCGCGGTCGTCGAGCTCGACGAGGGCCCGCGCATGATGAGCAACATCATCGATTGTCCGCAGACGCCGGAAGCGCTCGAGCTCGACATGCGGCTCGAGGTCGCCTTCGAGGCGCTCGACGACAAGATCACCCTTCCCTTGTTCCGTCCGGCAAAGGGGTAATGTGATGCGCAGGAACCAGGTTGCCGTCGTCGGTGCGGCCGAAACCACCGAACTCGGCGTCATCCCGAACATGTCGCAGATCCAGCTGCACGCGGACGCGGCGCTGAATGCGATCGCGGACGCCGGCCTGAAGCTGTCCGACATCGACGGCTTCGCCACCGCGGTCGAGACCCCGCAGCAAATGGCGCATTATCTCGGCATCACGCCGACCTGGGTCGACGGCACCTCGGTCGGCGGCTGCTCCTTCATGCTGCATGTCCGCCACGCCGCCGCCGCGATCGAGGCCGGCCTCTGCAAGACCGTGCTGATCACCCATGCCGAGAGCGGCAAGTCGATGATCGGCAAGCAGCCGCGCTTTACCGCGCCCGACAGCCTCAACGGCCAGTTCGAATCGCCGTTCGGCGTCTACGGGCCGCCGAGCATGTTCCCGATTCCCGTGCTGCGCTTCATGAAGACCCACGGCATCACGCATGAGCAGCTTGCGATGGTCGCCGTCGTGCAGCGCGAATGGGCGGCGAAGAATCCGCGCGCGACCATGAAGGATCCGATCACGGTCGCCGACGTGCTGAATTCGCGGATGATCGCCTATCCGTTCCGGCTGCTGCAATGCTGCCTTGTCACCGACGGCGGCGGCGCGCTGATCCTCGCCTCGGCCGACCGCGCCAAGGATTTTCCGAACAAGCCGGTCTACATTCTCGGCACCGGCGAGAGCGTGGAGACGCCGATGGTCAGCCAGATGAAGACGTTTGACTCATCGCGCGCCTTCAAGGTGGCGGGCCCCCTCGCCTTCAAGGAGGCCGGCATCACCCACAAGGATGTCGATCATCTGATGATCTACGACGCCTTCGCGCATCTGCCGCTCTACGGCCTCGGCGACCTCGGCTTCATGCCGTACGAGGAGACCGGCAAGTTCATCGCCGACGGCAATACCCGCCCCGGCGGCAAGCTGCCGCTCAACACCAATGGCGGCGGCCTCAGCTACATGCACTCCGGAATGTACGGCATGTACGCGCTGCAGGAGAGCGTGCGGCAGATGCGCGGCATCGCGCCGGCGCAGGTGCCGAACGCGAATATCTCGGTCTGTCACGGCGTCGGCGGCATGTTCGCCGCAAGTGGCACGATCATCTTTACGAACGAGAAGTAACAGCTCCGTCGTTCCGGGGCGCGCGAAGCGCGAACCCGGAACCTCGAGATTCCGGGTCTGGTGCTTCGCACCATCCCGGAATGACGGAGAGCAAACCAGGAGAACCGACATGGCAAAATCACTGCAGGATAAAGTCATCATCGTCACCGGCGCGGGCCGCGGCATCGGCCGCGAGATCGCGCTGCTCTGCGCGGCGGAAGGCGCCAAGGTCGTGGTCAACGATCCCGGCGGCGCCGCCGACGGCGGCGGCTCGAGCGCGGCGCCCGCCGAGGAGGTGGTCGAGGAGATCAAGAAGCGGGGCGGCACCGCGGTCGCCAATTTCGAGTCGGTGGCGGAAGCGATCCCCGCCAGCAAGATCGTGAAAACCGCGACCGACCATTTCGGCCGGCTCGATGGCGTCGTCAACAATGCCGGCATCCTGCGCGACATGATCTTCCACAAGATGAGCGTGGAAGCCTTCGAGGCCGTCATCAAGGTACATCTGATGGGCTCGTTCTATGTCAGCCACGCCGCGGCACGCATCTACCGCGAGCAAGAGTCAGGCTCGTTCGTGCACTTCACCTCGACGTCCGGCCTGATCGGCAATTACGGCCAGGCCAACTACGCCGCCGCCAAGCTCGGCATCGTCGGCCTGTCGAAATCGATCGCGCTGGACATGGGCCGCTTCAACGTGCGCTCGAACTGCGTGTCGCCGTTCGCCTGGACCCGCATGATCGGCACCATCCCGACCGAGACCGACGCCGAGAAGGCGCGCGTCGAGAAGATCAAGCAGATGGGCCCGGAGAAGATCGCGCCGGTCTGCGCCTATCTGCTCTCGGACGCCGCCAAGGACGTCACCGGACAGATCTTCGGCGTGCGCATGAACGAGATCTTCCTGTTCGGCCAGCATCGTCCGGTGCGCTCGGTTCATCGTGGCGAAGGCTGGACGCCCGAGACCATTGCCGAACACGGCATGCCGGCGCTGAAGGGATCGTTCGCCAAGCTCGACCGCTCGGCCGACGTCTTCACCTGGGATCCGATCTGAACTTGATCTGATCCTCCGATCTGATCTGACAGATTTATGAACTAGTCGCCTCCGCGAAACAGCGGGGGCGACACACTCTTTGGTTGTTTCATCATGGCGTGCCCGCATTGTGCCAGAATTGCGGGGGTATGATCGTCCTCCCGATAACAAAAAAGCCTGGGAGGACTTTCGTGACAAATCCAAGCAACATTCAGAAACACGAGGGCGACGGTGCGAAGGCGTTCGACCGTCGGACAATCTTGCGCGGCGCAACCGCGCTTGCTGCAACCGCGATGGCCGCATCCGATGCCGCAGCGCGCGACTTCGGCCCCAACGCGGAACCGCAGCGCTATCCCGATCCAGACATCGTCGTGATCGACGACAAGCGCTTCAAGGCCAAGGTCGGCAACACCGCGATCAAGCGGCTCTACACCGGCTGCCTGTGGGCGGAAGGCCCGGCCTGGAACGCGCAGGGCCAGTATCTGGTCTGGAGCGATATCCCGGCCAACCGGCAGTTGCGCTATCTCGACGATGACGGCCACATCTCCGAGCAATTCCACAAGCCGTCGAACGAGGCCAACGGCTCGACCTTCGATTTCGAAGGCCGCCAGATCACCGCCGAGCGCACCCGGCTGGTGCGCTACGAGCACGACGGAACCGTCACGCCCCTGGCGGAGCAGGCCAATGGCAGGCAGCTCAACGGGCCGAACGACATGGTCGTGCATCCCAACGACAAGTCGATCTGGTTCACCGATCCCGGCTATGGCGCGATTTCGATCTATGAGGGCCAGCTGGCCAACACCGGATCGAAGCAGCCCTACCAGAAGGAAGCGGTCTATCGCATCGATGCTGCGACCGGCCAGATCACCAAGGTCGCCGACGAGCCGTTCAAGCCGAACGGCATCGCCTTCAGCCACGACTACAAGAAGGTCTATGTCTGCGACACCGGCACCACGCATTACCCGAACGCCAAGAACATCGTCTGGCAGTACGACCTCAACGGCGACAAGCTCTCCAACCCGCGCACGCTGATCGACATGACGCTAGACGGCAAGTCAGGCTTCCCGGACGGCCTGCGTGTCGACGTCGACGGCAATATCTGGGTCGGCGCCGGCTGGGTCGGACCGGGCTATGACGGCGTGCAGGTGTTTGCGCCCGACGGCCAGCGGATCGGCCAGATCCTGCTGCCGGAGACCTGCGCCAACCTCACCTTCGGCGGCAAGAAGCGCAACCGCCTGTTCATGACGGCAAGCCAATCGCTCTACGCGGTCTATGTGGAGACGAAGGGCGCGCACAACTGTTGATGCAAACGCGCTGTCGTCCCTGCGAAAGCATGGACCCATAACCACCGGTGCCGATTGTTTGAAAGGCTGGGGTTCCAGCTTCTCGCAACACTCCCGGTCGTGGTTATGGGTCCCGGCGTTCGCCGGGATGACGCTGTGGCTAGCCGCTATTCCGCAGCCCCGCCGAGATTCCGTTGATCGTGATCTGAATCCCGCGCAGCACCTGCTCGTCCGGGTTCTGCGCGCGATACTCCTTGAGTAGCTCCACCTGCACGTGATTGAGCGGATCCATGTAAGGGAAGCGGTTGCGGATGCCGCGCTCCAGCAGCGGGTTGCCCTGCAGCAGCCGGTCGTGCCCCATGATGTCGAGCAGCGTCTCGATCGACAGGTGCCATTCGCGGCGGATCTGGCCAAAAATCTTCTCGCGCAACGCGACGTCGGGCACCAACTCGGCATAGCGCGAGGCGATCGCGATCGAGCTCTTCGCCAGCACCATGTCCATGTTGGACAATAGTGTGCGGAAGAACGGCCATTCCCGATTGAGCTCCTGCAGGAACGCCATGCCCTGCTCCGGATGCCCGGATATCCAGCTCTCGACCGCGCTGCCGAAGCCATACCAGCCCGGCAGCATCAGCCGGCATTGCGCCCAGGAGAACACCCACGGGATGGCGCGCAGGTCCTCGATCTCGCGGGTCTTCTTGCGCGAAGCCGGGCGGCTGCCGATGTTCAGCGTCGCGATCTCGTTGATGACGGTCGAACCCCAGAAATAATCGGCGAAGCCTTCCGTCTCATAGACGAGGCCGCGATAGGCCTTGAAGGCGAGCGCGGAAATCTCCTCCATCGCCTTGAGATATTCGGGGCGCGGCGCGCTCCGCCGCGGCTGCAGCAGGCTGGTTTCCAGCGTCGCCGCGGCGAGGATTTCCAGGTTGCTGCGGCCGACCTCGGCATTGGAATATTTCGACGAGATGATCTCGCCCTGCTCCGTGATGCGGATCTGGCCGTTCACGGCGCCGCCGGGCTGCGCGATGATCGCGTCATAGCTCGGCCCGCCGCCGCGGCCGACCGAACCGCCGCGGCCGTGGAACAATCGCAAGCGCACGCCGTGGCGCTCGAACACCTCGACGAGGCCGATCTCGGCCTTGTAGAGCTCCCAGCCCGAGGTGACGAAGCCGCCATCCTTGTTGCTGTCGGAATAGCCGAGCATCACCTCCTGCACGCTGCCGAGACTGTCGACCAGCTTGCGATAATCGTGCAGCACCAGCATGCGGTCCATGATGCCGCTGGAGGCCTGCAGATCCTCAATGGTCTCGAACAGCGGCACGATGTTGACGGCGCTGCGGCCGGATGGATTGACCAGCCCGACCTCCTTCAACAGCACCGCGACCTCGAGCATGTCGGACATGCCCTGGCACATCGAGATGATGCATTGGGAGATCACTTCCGGTCCGAACCTGGCATGCGCCTCGGCCGCGGCACGGAACACGGCGAGCTCGCTTTGGGTCTCCTCGGAATATTTCACGAAGGGCGAGGCCAGCGGCCGTGCATTGCGCAGCTCGGCGAGCAGCAGGCTGACGCGGGCGTCCTCGCCGAGCGCCAGATAGGACATCCCTGGATTGGCGGTATCGAACAGCTCGGCGATGGTGCGCTCGTGCACCGCCGAGTTCTGGCGGATGTCGAGCCGCGCCAGATTGAAGCCGAAGCAATCCACCGCCCGCCGCAACAGCCGCAGCCGGCCGCGCGCGATCACGCTGGAATTGTTCGCGATCAGCGAGCGGTTGAGCACGTCGAGATCGGCCTGGAATTCCTTGGCGCTCGCATACGGCTCGGCCTTGCCGACCGGCGGCCGCGTAGTCTCGACCTCGAGCCGAGAGGCCGTCGCCGCAAGCCTTGCATAGATGCCCGATACGGCCAGACGATACGGTTCGCCGCTGCGATGCGGCGAGGTGTCGGGCGAACGCTCGGCGAGGCTCCGCAGCTCGTCCGAGACGTCGGCGAGATGCGCCGCCAGCGACAATTCGGCGCCAAGCGCATGCAGCTCCTCGAGGTAGAAGTTGAGCGCCTGTCTCGACTGCAGGCGCAGCGTGCCGCGCATCACCTCCGCGGTGACGAAGGGATTGCCGTCGCGATCGCCGCCGATCCAGCTTCCCATCCTGAGAAAGGATGCGAGTTCACCGGCCTCGCCGCCCTCCTTGTTCAGGCGGTCCTCCAGCGCGCAATGCAGCCGCGGCACTTCCTGCAGGAAGGTGTAGTCGTAGAACGACAGGCCGTTGGCGACTTCGTCGAGCACGGTCAATTTGGTCCGGCGCAACAGATTGGTCTGCCACAGCGTCACCACGGCGCGGCGCAGCTGCTCGTCGCTGGCGTCGCTCTCGTCTGGCGTCATCTGCAACCGCTCGCGGCGGTCGAGCAGATCGGCGATCTCCATCTCGCGGTCCATCGTGCTCTTGCGGCGGACCTCGGTCGGATGCGCGGTCAAGACCGGGCTGACGAGTGCACTCCTGAAGAAGCTGCGCAGATCGGCCGGGCTGATGCCGGCCTGGCGGGCATGCACCAGCGTCTGTTCCAGCGTGCTCGGCCGCGGCGCCCCGCTCGGGCCGCGGCTGCGCATCTGGCGGATGTTGTTCTGGTCCTCGGCGATGTTGGCGAGGTGGGAGAAATAGCTGAAGGCGCGGACGATCTGCAGCGTCTCGGCAATCGACATGCCGTCGAGGATGCTCTCCAGTTCCCGCCGCGCCAGCTTGTCCTCGTCGCGATGGAAGCGGACCGAGGTCTGGCGGATGCGCTCGACGAGGTCGAATACGTCGGCCCCTTCCTGGTCGCGCACGGTGTCGCCGAGAACGCGCCCCAGCAGGCGGATGTCGTTCCGGAGCCGCGCATCCTCCTCCTGCGCAGTCGCTTCCAGAAGGCTGACCTCCGCGGCACGCTTGGCGCGGATTTCCGTCTCGGACGGCATGGTCTGGGGAGGCATTACCTGGGGAGACATGGCTTCGCTACTCCAGAGGCTGCCCGGCTCCTCCCGAGTGTGCGCTTTTTTTGCCGCAGCGCAAGATGAACTTGGTGGCGGTGCACCACTGCCGTCGTCCCTGCGAAAGCAGGGACCTATAACCACCGATGTCCGAGGTAGACATCGGACGGGGCCACAGCCTGCGCAACGGGGACATCCGTGGTCATGAGTCCCGGGTCGCGCGGAGCCTGTCATCGGGCGGTGCTTCGCGCCGACCCATTGGCTTGCCCGGGACAACGGCGAGTCTTGTGGCGCTAGATCCTCCGCCCCGCCCGCTCCCAATACGGATCGCGCAGCCGGCGCTTGAAGATTTTTCCGGAATCCTCCCGCGGCAGGTTGGTCTGGATCTCGATGTGCTTGGGCACCTTGTAATCTGCGAGCGCCGTCTTCAGCTGGGCGCGGACCGAGGCGATGTCGAGCACGACGCCTGGCTGCGGCTCGACCACCGCCATCAGCGCCTCGCCGAACTCGGCATCCGGAATGCCGAACACCGCGCAATCGTGCACGCCGGGAACGGCATGCAGCACCGCCTCGATTTCGGCCGGATAGATGTTGACGCCACCCGAGATCACCATGTCGCGCTTGCGATCGCAGATGAAGACATAGCCGTCGGCATCGATATAGCCGACGTCGCCCGAGGTGATGAATCCCTGCCGGTCGATCTCGGCGCGCTTCTCCGACTTGTTGTGATAGGTGAAATCGGGATTGCCCTTGATCCGCGAATAGATCTCGCCGATCTGGCCTTGCGGCACCTCCTTGCCGTCGTCGCCGACGAAGCGGAGCTCGGCACCGGGCGAGATCTTTCCGACCGTGCCGGGCTTCTTCAGCGCGTCCTCGGAATTGGCGAAGGTGACCGCGCCTGACTCGGTCGAGCCGTAGAATTCATAGATCACCGGCCCCCACCATTCGATCATGGCGCGCTTGACATCGGGCGGACAGGGTGCGGCGGCATGGATGATGTGGCGCAGCGACGACATGTCGTACTTCCGGCGCACCTCCTCGGGCAGCTTCATCAGGCGGATGAACATCGTCGGCACCATGAAGATGGTGTCGATCCGCTCGCGCGCGATCAGCTGCAGAAACTCCTCCGCGTCGAAGCGCGGCATCAGCACCAGCGCGCCGCCGAGCTTGCCCGAGCGCAAGCCGAAGGAATTCGGCGCGGAATGGTAGAGCGGTCCCGGCAGGATCGCGCGTGCGCCGGGCTTCAGGCCGTAGATCATCGCGCGCATTGCTTCCGCATTGGCGGTCTGCTCCGGCGTCGGCGCGAAGCGGCGCACGCCCTTCGGATGGCCTGTCGTGCCCGAGGTGTAGATCATGTTCTGCGGCTGCGGCACCACCGGGCCGTCGTAGCGCGGGAATTGCGCGAGCCAGGATTCGAAATCGATCGCGAAATCCGGTGTCGTCAGATGGTCGGGATTGACCTTGTAGTTGGCGAGGATTTCCGGCGGCGTCGGCACGCTGAGCACGATGACACCGGGCGGGATCGCACCGCGCAGCGGATGCAGCATGTCGGCATGACCGATCAGGACGCGGGTACCGGAATCCGTCAACACATAGTTGATCTCCTCCGGCTTGAAGTGCCAGTTGATCGGCACGCCATAGGCGCCGAGTCGCATCGCGGCATAGGCAGCCTCGATGAAGGCGATGTCATTGCGCATCAGCATGCAGACGCTGTCGCCCGGCTTGACGCCGAGCTCGTTGAGGCCGCTGGCAATACGGTCGGCGCGCTCGGCCACCGCAGCGTGATCGCGCCGGCGACCGCCGCTGACGATGCCGAGGAAGGGCTGGGACGTTTCCATTGTCGTTGTCCGATCTTTCGTCGGGTTGGAGGTGTCATTCCGGGGCGCGCAAAGCGCGAACCCGGAATCTCGAGATTCCCCGATGCGCAGTGCGCATCAGAGGTCTGGTGCTAACGCGCCATCCCGGAATGACTGCCGTGTCAGCCCGCATCCGCAAACCTTGGCGCGCGCTTCTCCAGATTGGCGCGCACGGATTCGGTCTGGTTCGGGCTGCCGAGCAATTTCTGCTGCTCGACCGATTCTGCGAGCAGCGCGGCCGCCGGGTCGACCGACAGATTGTTCAGCATGCGCTTGGCGGCACGGATCGCATCCGGGCTCTTGCCGGCGATCTCGCGCGCGACCTCGAGCGCCGCGGCGCGCGGGTCGTCGCAGACACGGGTGGCAAGACCGTAACTTTGAGCCTCCTGCGCCGAGAAGATACGGCCGGTATAAGTGAGCTCGCGCAGGATGTCGTCGCGCACGAGGCTCGCGAGGATCGGCGTGCCCGCCATGTCGGGCACAAGGCCCCATTTGATCTCCATGATCGACATCCGTGCATCCTGCGAGAGGAAGCGCATGTCGGCGCCGAGCGCGAGCTGGAACCCGCCGCCGAACGCGACGCCGTGGACCGCGGCAATCACGGGCACCGGAAGCTGGCGCCAGCCCCAGACCGCCTGCTGCGGGAAATTGGCCTTGCCGTGGGTGCGGATGGTGAGATCGCGCTTCTCGCCGCCCGGCACTCCGTTACCGCCATCCTTCATGGCGGCGAAACGGCCCATGTCGAGGCCGGCGCAGAACGCCCGGCCCTCGCCGGACAGCACCACCACCCGAACGGCTTTTTCCCTGGAAAGCCGGTCGGTTGCGGCCACCAACGCCTCGAACATCGCGGCATCGAGCGCGTTCATCTTGTCCGCCCGCACCAGGCGGACATCGGCGATACCGTCCGAAATCGATATCGAAACGCGATCTTCCATTGAAATCTCCTCCGCTGTTCCTTGTTGGCGCTTTACAGAAAGGCCGTTGTCCGCTTTTAGTCAATCGACCAATTAACTGACAACCCCCGTGGAGGAAACGATGTTCTCTGATCAGCTTCTTGCCGGGCGGCGCATACTGGTAACCGGTGGTGGCACCGGCCTCGGCAAGTCCATGGCCTCGCGGTTCCTGCAGCTCGGGGCCGAGGTGCATATCTGCGGCCGCCGCAAGAGCGTCTGCGATGAAACCGCGACCGAGCTGATGGCCGAGTATGGCGGGCGCGTGGTCAGCCACGGCGTCGATATCCGCAACGCCATGGCGGTCGACGAGATGATCGAGGCGATCTGGACCACCAGCGGTCCGCTCACCGATCTCATCAACAACGCCGCCGGCAATTTCATCTCGCGTTCGGAGGAGCTCTCGCCGCGCGGCTTCGATGCGGTCGCCAACATCGTGATGCACGGCACCTTCTATGTGACGCACGCGGTGGGCCGGCGCTGGATCGCCGGCGGGCATCGCGGCAACGTGGTGTCGATCACCGTGACCTGGGTGCGCAACGGCTCGCCCTACGTGGTGCCATCGGCGATGAGCAAGTCGGCGATCCACGCCATGACCATGTCGCTCGCGATCGAATGGGGCCGTCACGGCATCCGCCTCAACACCATCGCGCCCGGCGAGATCCCAACCGAGGGCATGAGCAAGCGTATCAAGCCCGGCGACGAGGCCGGCGCGCGGACCAAGGCGATGAACCCGATGGGCCGCGTCGGCACCATGGAGGAATTGCAGAACCTCGCGGTGTTCCTGATCTCCGGCGGCTGCGACTGGATCAACGGCGAGACCATCGCCATGGACGGCGCGCAGGCGCTCGCGATGGGCGGCAATTTCTATCAGCTGCGCGACTGGAGCGACGACGACTGGACCAAGGCGCGCGAGTCGATCAAGGCCCAGAACGAGAAGGACCGCGCGGCGCGGGGCTGAAACGACAGGTCGCGCCTCAACCTCAACTGTCGTCCCTGCGAAAGCAGGGACCCATAACCACGCCTCGAGAACACCGAGCACGCTGGGGCCACAGCGCAGCTGACAACCCGATCCTATGGTTATGGGTCCCGGGTCGCGCTTCGCTTGCCCGGGACGACGATGTTGAAACAGCGCAGCCACTTCCTCCGTATTGTTTTTCGCGCGCGATGCCGCCACACTCCGCGCAACCAAAACAAGACGTCACGGGGGAAACATGTCCGACGCGCCGAAGCTGACCAATCTTGCCGACATGGTGCGCGAGCGCGCCAAAAGCCGCGGCGCTGCGCTGGCCTATGAATTCGAGGGACGGCAAACCAGCTTCGCCGAGTTCGACATCAAGACCAACCGCGTCGCCAACGCGCTGATCGCGATGGGCGTCAAGAAGGGCGAGCGGATCGCCTATCTCGGCAAGAACAGCGACTTCTATTTCGAGCTGTTGATGGGCGCGATGAAGGCCGGCGTGGTGATGGCGCCGGTGAACTGGCGCCTGGCAGGCCCCGAGGTCGCCTTCATCGTCGACGACTGCAAGGCCCCCGTGCTGTTCGTCGGCCCCGAATTCGTCACGCAGGCGCGCAACATCCGCGACAAGCTGCCGAGCGTCCGCACCATTATCACGACCGAAGGCGGCGCGCCGGAATGGCCCGACTTTCTCGCCTGGCGCGATGCGCAGGGCGGCGACGACCCGCGCGTTGCGATCGAGCCAAAGGACATCGCAATCCAGCTCTACACCTCGGGCACGACGGGCAAGCCGAAAGGCGCGATGCTGTCGCACGCCAATTTCCTCAACCTCGTGCAGAGCGGCAACGAGGCCGAGAAGCCGGAATGGAACCGCTGGACCACCGACGACGTCTCGCTGGTCGCGATGCCGATCTTCCACATCGGCGGCTCCGGCTGGGGCGTGATGGGGCTCTATCACGGCGCCCGCGGCGTGATCGCGCGCGAGTTCGACCCGACCAAGGTGCTCGACTTCTTCGAGCAATCCGGCATCACAAAGCTGTTCATGGTGCCGGCGGCGATGCAGTTCGTGGTGCGGCAACCGCGGGCACGGCAGGTCGACTTCTCCCGCCTGAAATACATGCTCTATGGCGCCTCCCCGATTCCGGCGGCGTTGCTGAAGGAGTGCATCGAGGTCTTCAAATGCGGCTTCGTGCAGATGTACGGCATGACCGAGACCACCGGCACCATCGTCGCGCTGCCGCCGGAGGACCATATCGAAGGGCTCGACCGGATGCGCTCGGCCGGCAAGGCGTTGCCCGGTATCGAGCTTGCGATCCTCGATCCGGACGGCAAGCCGCTGCCGCCGGGTGAAATCGGCGAGATCGCCACCCGCTCCGGCTCCAACATGGCCGGCTACTGGAATCTGCCCGAGGCCACCGCACGCACGATCGACAGTGACGGCTGGCTGCGCACCGGCGATGCTGGCTACATGGACAAGGACGGCTATCTCTACATCCACGACCGCATCAAGGACATGATCATCTCCGGCGGCGAGAACATCTATCCGGCCGAGGTCGAGAGCGCGCTGTGCGACCACCCCGACGTGGCGGAAGCCGCAGTCATCGGCATTCCCGACGACAAATGGGGCGAGGCGGTGAAGGCGGTGGTGGTGATGAAGCCGGGAAAAACCGCGACCGTGACCGACATCATCAACTTCACGCGCGAACGGATCGCCGGCTACAAGACGCCGAAATCGGTCGACTTCATCCCGGCGCTGCCGCGCAACCCGTCGGGCAAGATTTTGCGGCGGAGCCTGCGTGAACCGTATTGGGCGGGCAAGGACCGGCAGGTGAATTAGCCCTCTCTGTCGTCCCGGCGAAGGCCGGGACCCATTACCACCACCGTTCGTTACAGCACGACGCTGGGGCCACATCTCGTTCAACCAGTAACCGACTGTGGTTATGGGTCCCGGCCTTCGCCGGGACGACGATGGAGAGAGTCATCACGTCTTCTTCGCCTTCTCCCGCAAGATGCGCCAGCGCTCCTGCGCCTCTTTCGGCCAGACCTCTTTCCGATCGTAATACTCGGCGAACACTTTCGCGCCCGGCGGGAACGTCACCCAGGGCTGCTTCGACGACGTGAAGATGTGGACATCCGGCGGACACTGGCTCGGATCGTCCAGCGTGCCGACACAGACGAAGCGCACCGCCGGTCCCGCGCCCGGATAATTGCTCCACACCGCGACCTTGCAGATGGGGCAGCGCGCGATCTTCTGCCCCTTGCCGCTCGCCGACGGCGTGTCGACGATCTCGGGCTCGGCCGCGATGTGTGCGACCCGTTCGGCCTCGTACATCGCGTTGAGCGCATGCACGGTGCCGGTCTCGCGCTGGCACCATGTACAATGGCAGGCGTGCACGATCAGCGGCCTGCCGGTCAGGCGGTAGCGGACGTTTCTGCAGGTGCATCCACCTTCCATGCTCATGCCGCCTCCTCTGCGTCAGTGCTTGCCGGCTCCCATGTAGCCGAACAGGAAGCCCGCCACCTTGCGCTTCTGGATCTCCTCGCTGCCTTCGGTGATGCGATAGCGGCGGTGATGGCGGTAGATGTGCTCGAACGGCTTGTGGCGCGAATAGCCCATGCCGCCATGCACCTGCATCGCGCGGTCGGCGGCCTCGCAGCACAGACGGTTTGCCCAGAAATTGCACATCGAGACCCGGTCGGACAGCGTGTGCTCGACCTGCGCCTGGGTCAATTGATCCATCTCCCAGGCGGTCTTGCGGATCAATAGCCGCAGCATCTCGGCCTGGGTCGCGAGTTCGACCAGCGGCCACTGGATCGCCTGGTTCTCGGCCAGCGCCTTGCCGAACGGCTTGCGCTCGCGGGCATATTTCACGCTCTCATTGATGCAGTAGACCGCAGCGCCAAGCGAGCTCGCCGCCTGGCGGATGCGGTTCTCGTGCACGAAGCATTGCGCCAGCGACAGCCCGCGGCCGACCTCGCCGAACTGTGCATCCTCTGGCACGAACACGTCGGTGAAGCTGACGCGCGGATGATCGGTCGGCATGTTGAAGGTCCACATATACTCTTCGACCTTCACGCCCGCCGATTTCGCCGGCACCAGGAAGCAGCTGATGCCGCGGGCGTCGCCGTCGTTACCGGAGGTGCGGGCAAACAGCGCGCAGTGGGTGGCGACATGCATGCCTGTCGTCCACATCTTCTCGCCGTTGACGATCCAGCCCTTGACGTTGTCGCGCGTGGCCTGGACCGCTTTGGTTTCCATATGCGTGGCGTCCGAGCCGTGCTCGGGCTCGGTCAGACCAAACGTGATGCGGTACTTGCCGGTGATCGAGCCGTCGATCATCGCCTTCTGCTCGTCGGTTCCGTAGCGGTCGAGCATGGTCACGATCGGCAGATTGCCGACGATCGAGTGCTCGTTCTGCAAATCGTTGTGCAGACCGAGACCTTTCGAGGCAAAGTGTTCGCGGATGACAGCCATCCAGAGATTGGAGCCGTCCTTGCCGCCGTAACGCTTCGGGATCGCGAAGCGCAGATGGCCGGCGGCATCGGCCAGGTTCTTGGCCTTGCGCAGCAGCAGCTCCCATTCATGGCGCGGCAGACCGCCCTTGTCGAAATCGGTGCGCGCCCATTCACGGCGATGATCGAAGAAGCGGATGTTGTCGTCAGCCTCTTCCAGCGGCTTGATCTCGCGTTCGATGAAACGATCGAGCTCGGCGAGATAGGCTGTCAGGTCAGCCGGCAGATTGAAGTCCAAGGCGGTCTCTCCCGGAAATATTGTTGATTCTGATTTTGCGTCTAGACGCTGTCGCGCATCCGCGTTCGGATCGATTAAGGTGAGAAGCGCGCGGCCAAGTCAAGCAGGCCATTGAGGCTTGCACGCGCGGTCGCGTTGCGTAATTGGATGGCACGGAACGCCGCGCAGGCGCTAGGATAGTGGCCATATTCTTCGCCGCAGAAAATCGACGGGAGCAAACATGGATCTGAAATTCTCCAAGGTGACGCGCAAGGGTCCCATCACCATCGTGACTCTGTCGCGGCCCGAGGTTTACAACGCGCTGCATATCGACGCTCATTTCGAGCTCAACAAGGTGTTCGACGACTTCTCCGCCGATCCCGAGCAGTGGGTCGCGATCGTCACCGGCGCCGGCGACAAGGCGTTCTGCGCCGGCAACGACCTGAAATGGCAGGCGGCCGGCGGCAAGCGCGGCTGGGACAAGGGCGGCTTTGCCGGCCTCACCACCCGCTTCGACTGCGACAAGCCGATCATCGCCGCCGTCAACGGCGTCGCGATGGGCGGCGGCTTCGAGATCGCACTGGCCTGCGACCTGATCATCGCTTCCGAGAATGCGACCTTCGCCCTGCCCGAGCCGCGCGTCGGCCTTGCCGCGCTTGCCGGCGGCCTGCACCGGCTGCCGCGCCAGATCGGGCTGAAGCGCGCCATGGGCATGATCCTGACCGCGCGCCATGTCAGCGCCAAGGAAGGCCTCGAACTCGGCTTCGTCAACGAGGTGGTGCCGCAGGGCGAGGTGCTGGCAGCCGCCGAGCGCTGGGCCGAGACCATCACCAAGAACTCGCCGATGTCGATCCGCGCCTCCAAGCAGGCGATCCAGAAGGGCCTCGAAGTCTCGCTCGAGCAGGCGCTGGCGGAGCAGCGCGAGTATCCGGCGGTGAAGGCGATGGCCGCCTCACAGGATTACATCGAGGGACCGAAGGCGTTTTCGGAGAAGCGCCCGCCGAAGTGGCTGGGGCGGTAAAGACTTCGTCCACACCTCAATGGCGGGGGAGTGAGCGCATGCCTGTCTCCCCTCGTCGTCCCGGCGAAGGCCGGGACCCATTACCATCTATGTGAATTGTGGATGAAAGGCTGTAGCCCCAGCATCGCACCACAAGTGAGATTTGGGGTTATGGGTCCCGGCCCCCGTGCGCAATTGCGCACTAGGCCGGGACGACGGCGAGCTTGTTGAAGCGCAGCGAAACCCATCAGCGCTTGCCGCGCGTCCCGATGGGTTTCGCTTCGCTCTAGCCATCCTATTTTCCGAGTTCCCGCTTGTAGGATGCGTAGTTCGGCTGGTCGACGGCGAGCTTGTCCAGCGTGGTCTGCCACAGATGCTCCGATAGCCCTGGCGTTTTCAGATCGACCTCGCCACCTGCGATCTTCTCCGACAGCGCGCGGTTCAGCTCCATCAGCGTTCCGTCGGCGCCCAGCAATTGCTTCAGCCGCGCGGCCTCGGTCGCATCGCCGGCCTCGGCGAGCGCGAGCTGGCGTGTCACCAGATCGAGCGCGTTGATACCGACGCGCAGCTTGAAGCCGTTGTGCCCCTTGATCGCAGGCGCGATCTCGCTGCGCAGGAAATCGGCGACGGCCTTGATCAGTTCGGTGGGTGTCGGTTCGTCCTGCATCTCAACGACCTCTCGGTGCGAGTAGCCTAAGCAGATCAATCTCGGTCTCCGACGCGCGCCGCCCGATCATCGCGCGCTCCATCGAGTGGTCCGGGCCACTTCGGAAGCGCTGCATCATGCCGCAGCACATCACGCCCCAGCGCAGCGTGCCCATCACTTCCCAGAACATCACGCGGTCGGGGTCGGCCTTGCGGCCGGCTTCTGCATAGCCTGCGAACAGATCTTCGCGTGTGCCGAAGCCGCCGACCGGCTTGTCGATCTCGCCGAAGCGCCAGGAGTTGACGCAGATCCAGCCGAGATCCTCCATGGGATCGCCGGTATGCGCGAGCTCCCAGTCGAGCACCGCGCGCACCCCGTCGGGGCCGATGATCAGGTTGCCGTGGCGGAAATCGCCGTGCACCAGCGTCACCTCGGACGACGGACCGGGATCGTGATCGCGCAGCCAGCGCAGCGCCAGCTCGAACACCGGCCGCGGCCAGTTGAAGCTGTGATACTCGCGGGCGAGATCCTCGATCTCCTTGGTCGCCGTCAGGCCGCGCAGCTTGGGCAATTTCGCCTGCGGCAGGCCATGGATGCCGGCGATGACGCGGCCGAGCTGGCGCGCGAGGATCTGCCGCGCGCCGGCGAATTCCTCGTCGCGCAAAATTTTCCGCGCGATGGTCTCGCCTTCGACCCGCGCCATGATAAAGCCGCGGCCAAGGCCGTCCTCCGGCCTCAAGACATGCATCACCTTCGGCGACGGCAGGCCCGCGTCATGCGCGAGCTGCATCAGCGTCGCCTCGGCATCGAGGCCGGCGGCGCGGCCCGGCGCGGCACCGTAGCCCGGCGGCGCGCGGCGCAGGATCGCGCCGACATTGCCGTTCGGGTGCACGATGTCGAACGTCCAGGTCTCCTGGCTGGCGCCGCCGGAGAGCTTTGCGGCGCCGGTGACGCCGGTTGCGCCTGGATGAAACGAGGCGACGCAGCGGGTGAGCTCGGTCTCGATCATTTGCCCTTGAACTTCGCCGGCCGCTTCTCGAGGAATGCGGTGACACCTTCCTTGAAATCCTCGGCACTACCTGCAAGGCGCTGCGACTCGAATTCCAGATTGAGCTGATCCTCGAGGGTATTTTCCGGGCTGTCCCAATAGAGCTTTCGGATCAGCGACAACGCCACCGTCGGGCCGTTGGCGAGATCGTGCGCGAGCTTCATGGTTTCTTCCATCAGCGCGGCGTCGTCATAGACGCGGTTGACGAGACCCCACTCCAGCGCCTTCTCGGCCGGCAGCCGCTCGCCGAGCAGCGACAGCTCGACCGAGCGCGCCTTGCCGATCAGCCGCGGCAACAGCCAGGTCGAGCCGCAATCCGGCACCAGGCCGATGCGGCGGAACGCCTGCAGGAAATAGGACGAGCGCGCGCACAGGATGAGGTCGCCCATCAGGGCGAAGCTCATGCCGGCGCCGGCGGCCGGACCGTTCACCGCCGTCACGATCGGACAGTGCAACTTACGCAATCGGCGCAGGAACGGATGGAACGCGGTCTCCAGCGCCGCGCCGGCATTGCTCTTGCCGGGCTTCTGCTGGTTGCGGCCCTGCAGATTGGCGCCGGTGCAGAAGGCGCGGCCCGCGCCTGTGATCACCAGGCAGCGCACCTCGTCACGCTTGTCGTCGATCGCATCGAGTGCCTCCGCAAGCCCGCCGAGCATGTCGATCGAGACCGCGTTCATGACTTCCTGGTGGTCGAGCCTGAGGATCGCGACCGATCCGTCGAAGTCGAGCGTGACATGTTTGAACTGCATGGTTTCCTCTTCGCGTTGCTTCGGCGGTTGGTACCGCGGTAGGTCGATGCTTCGACCCATATTTGATTTTTGTGCCGGGCTTGTCCATGGTCGGCGGCAAGCCCATCCGTGAACGCGTGATTAGCGCGCACCAAACCAAATGGAAACCCCAATGAGTGGCATCTTCGATCTCACCGGCCGCGTCGCTGTCATCACCGGCGGCAATGGCGGCATCGGCCTCGGCATCGCGCAGGCGCTGAACGCCGCCGGCTGCAACGTCTCGATCTGGGGCCGCAACGCGGAAAAAAACGCCAACGCCGCGGCCTCGATGAAGGCCGGCCCCGGCAAGGTCGCGACGCAATTCTGCGACGTCAGCGATCCCGGCTCGGTCAAGACCGCGATGAAGGCAACCCTCGACACCTTCGGCCGCGTCGACGGCTGCTTCGCCAATGCCGGCATCGGCGGCGGCGGACGAAGAGCCTTCATCGACCGCACTGAGGAAGAATGGCGCAAGATGTTCGCGACCAATCTCGACGGCGTGTTTCACGTATTCCAGGCTGCGGCACGCCACATGACCGACCGCGCCGAGGCCGGCGACAGGTTCGGCCGGCTGGTCGCGACCTCGAGCCTCGCCTCGCTGTTCGGCACCGCGCGCAACGAGCACTATGCCGGCACCAAGGCGGCGCTGAACGCGCTGTGCCGCGCACTCGGCGTCGAGCTCGCGCGCCACGGCGTCACCGCGAACGCGATCCTGCCCGGCTGGATCAAGAGCGACATGACCGCCGGCATCATGGCCAACGACAAATTCGTCGCCAATGTGATGCCGCGAATCCCGGTGCGCCGCTTCGGCGAGCCGAGCGATTTTGGCGGCATCGCCGTCTACATCATGAGCAAGGCGTCGTCCTATCATACGGCGGATTGTTTTGTGATCGACGGCGGGTACACGGCGTTCTGAGTTGGCTCTTGCCGCAACACTGATGTCGTCCCTGCGAAAGCAGGGACCCATAACCACAGGGCGCGGTTGTCGAAGCAGGCTGGGGCCATAGCGTCTCACCCAATGTGCAACGGTGGTTATGGGTCCCGGGTCGCGCTGCGCTTGCCCGGGACGACAGCGAGTATGTGGCGCGGCCTGTGAATCATCATGCATCCACATCCTTGCGGCGCTGCTGCGTCCAAGTCTTGCGTCTACTTGCCTCCTCCGAAGCAGAGGGCACAGGGAAAGCCCGGCGCCGATCGCAGCGTCGCGCGGGGATGCGCAGTTGCGTGGCGCGGAATGACGGCCGCAGAGTGACGGGTAGAGCAACGCGCGACGCAGCGTTGCTTCCGTCGTGGCAAAACTGCTGCTAGCGTTTGAGCCGCAAGGGACGCAATGAGGCGGCTTTTAACAAGCAGGGAGGATATTTCAGATGTTTTCACACGTGATGGTTGGCACCAACGATCTGGACAAGGCCAAGGCGTTCTATGATGCGCTGCTTGGCACGCTCGATGTCCGGCCGGCCCGGGTCGACGGTCACCGCATCATGTACCTCACCAAGGCCGGCATTTTCATGGTGTCCAAGCCGATCAACGGCGAACCGGCGACGCATGCCAATGGCGGCACGATCGGCTTTGCCTGCTCTTCGCCGGAGCAGGTCGAGGCTTGGCACGCGGCCGGCGTCGCCAATGGCGGCAAGCCTTGCGAGGACCCGCCGGGTGTACGGGAAGGTTCTGGCGTGAAGCTCTACCTTGCCTATCTGCGCGATCTCGACGGCAACAAGATCTGCGCGATGCACCGGATGGTCTGACGATCCGAGCGTCGTCCGCGGCGGCGTTCAAACAACGTTTGAAACGCCGTCGCGAAATTCCGCGATGCGGTAGGGGCGATCGAAAAATCGGTGCTCGCGCTTGGCGCCGCGCGCGTCTATTGTCCGCCGCGAAACGCGCCTTCGCGAGGGAGAAAAGACAGTGAAACATGCCTATGTGCCGCGCACCACGAACTACACGCTCAATCCGGGCGACGAGCTCAATGACCTGCGGATGTCGGACAAGGTCCGCCCGCTCTACGATCATGTGAAGCAGTTCATCCGCGACACGGTCGACCCGATGTCGGTCGAGTTCTATCGCGCCGGCGAGAAGAAGACCAACCGCTGGAGCTTCACGGACGAGCAGCTCGCGATCCTGCAGAAGGCCAAGGACAAGGCCAAGGAAGTCGGCCTCTGGAACTTCTTCCTGCCCGACGCCGAAACCGGCGACGGCCTCAACAACCTCGACTACGCCTACATCGCCGCCGAGCTCGGCAAGAGCCCGCTGGCCTCCGAGACCATGAACTGCTCGGCGCCGGACACCGGCAACATGGAGGTGCTGGAGCGCGTCGGCACCAAGGCGCAGAAGGAGAAGTGGCTGAAGCCGCTGCTCAACGGCGAGATCCGCTCGGCCTATGCGATGACCGAGCCGAACGTCGCCTCCTCCGACGCCAAGAACATCTCGACCACCGCGAAGCTGGTCGGCGACGAGTGGGTGATCAACGGCGAGAAGTATTACATCTCCGGCGCCGGCGATCCGCGCTGCAAGATCATGATCGTGATGGTGAAGACCAATCCCGACGCCGCGCCGAGCAAGCAGCAATCGCAGATCCTGGTGCCGATCGACACCCCCGGCGTCGAGATCCTCGGGCCCATGCACGTGTTCGGCCATGACCATGCGCCGCGCGGCCACATGCATCTGCGCTTCAACAATTGCAAGGTGCCGAAGGAGAACATGCTGCTCGGCGAAGGCCGCGGCTTCGAGATCTCGCAGGTCCGCCTCGGCCCCGGCCGCATCCATCACTGCATGCGCACCATCGGCAAGGCCGAGAAGGCGCTCGACATGATGGTGCAGCGTGGCCTGACCCGCGAAGCCTTCGGCAAGAAGATCGCCCATCTCGGCGGCAACATGCAGATCATCGCCCAGGCGCGTTGTGAGATCGAAGCGATGCGGCTGATGGTGCTGAAGGCGGCCAAGGCGATGGACGTGCTCGGCAACAAGGAAGCCCGGGTCTGGGTCTCGATGGTCAAGGCCATGGTGCCCGAGCGCGCCTGCAAGGTGATCGACCAGGCGATCCAGATGCACGGCGCCACCGGCATCTCGCAGTGGTCCCCGCTCGGCGAAATGTACCAGGACGTCCGCCATCTCCGCTTCGCCGACGGTCCGGACGAGGTGCACTGGATGGTGGTCGGCCGCCACGAGCTGAGCATGTCGTAGCTTCTCCTCCCTTTCCCCGCTCTTCGCGGGGAGGTTGGGGTGAGGGGCTGCCTCCTCGAAGACGGTGAGAGAAGGACTCGCGGAGAGCCCCTCACCCGTATCGCATCCTCGATGCGATATGACCTCTCCCCGCAAGCGGGGCGAGGTAAGGAAGCAAGTCTGCAAGGCGGGTTCGCGCGAGCGTAACCCGCCTTTTGCTTTGCGGTCCGCTCGCGGCGGGTTACCCTTCGCTAACCCGCCCTACGAACTTCCGGACATCCCATGGAATATTCCCCAAGCGACCTCACCCAGCGCGAACGCTACAAGGTGCTGACCTCCTTCGTGCTGCCGCGGCCGATCGCCTGGGTGACGAGCCTCGGCGCCGACGGCGTGGTCAACGCCGCGCCGTTCTCGTTCTTCAACGTGTTCTGCGAGGACCCGCCGCTCTGCATGTTCGCGGTCAACCGCAGGCCCGACGGCCGCGAGAAGGACACCCTGGTCAACATCCAGCGGCTGGGCGAATTCGTGGTCAACCTGACCGACGAGCCGCTGGCGCGCGCGATGCATGAGACCTCCGGCGACTTCCCGCCCGAGATCGGCGAGCCCGATCATCTCGGCCTGAAGCTCGCGCCGTCGAGCAGGATCGCGGTGCCCCGGCTTGCGGAGGCGCCGTTCGCGATGGAGTGCAAGACCTGGAAGCTGCTCGACGTCAACGGCGACCGCCAGCTGATCATGGGCGAAGGCATTCATTTCCACATCCGCGACGAATTGTGGGACCGTGACGCGATGCGCGTCCACATGGAGCGCTACCACCCGATCGGCCGCATGTTCGCCGATCGCTATTGCCGCACCGACGACCGCGTGGTGTTTCCCGCGGCCGAGGGCGCAAGGATGAAATAACAGGGACAAGACAATGAGCGAAACATTCCGCGACAACGAAGCGCAGAGCCGGTTCGAGCTCGCCGTCGACGGCTCAACCGCCTTCGTGGTCTACCGCAAGACGCCCGACACGATCACGCTGGTTCACACCGAAGTGCGGGCGGAGCTCGGCGGCCGCGGCATCGGTTCAAAGCTCGCCCGCGCCACGCTGGATGCGGTGCGCGCGCAAGGCATCAAACTCGTGGTGAAGTGCGAATTCATCCAGGGCTTCATGAAGAAGCATCCGGAGTATGATGATCTGTTGGGGTAATCGCAGGGCGGGTTGGCAAAGCTGTCATTTCGTCATGGCCGGGCTTGTCCCGGCCATGACGCGTTTCGTTACGATGCCGCCTGCTCGACCTTGTCCTGCGTCTTCGTTTCGAAATCGCTGGCCTCATGCCGCTCGTGCAGCTGGCTCGACGGCTCGCCCCAGGTGCGGTTGACCATCCGGCCGCGCTTCACCGCCGGCCGTGCCGCGATCGCATCGGTCCAGCGCTGCACGTTCTTGTAGTCCTGCACCGAGAGGAATTCGCCGCCGCCGTACAGCAGCCCCTTGGCGAGGCTGCCGTACCAGGGCCACACCGCCATGTCGGCGATGGTGTAGACATCGCCCGCGAGATACTCATTGTCGGCGAGCCTGCGGTCGAGCACGTCGAGCTGGCGCTTCACCTCCATCGCGAAGCGGTCGATGGCATATTCGATCTTGGTCGGCGCATAGGCATAGAAATGCCCGAAGCCGCCGCCGAGATAGGGCGCGGCGCCCATCTGCCAGAACAGCCAGGAGAAGGTTTCGGCGCGGGTCTTGACATCGGTCGGCAGGAACGCGCCGAACTTTTCCGCGAGGTACACCAGGATCGAGCCCGACTCGAACACCCTGATCGGCTCCTTCCCGCTGCGGTCCATCAGCGCCGGGATCTTCGAGTTCGGATTGACCGCGACGAAGCCGCTGCCGAACTGGTTGCCGTCGATCTTGATCAGCCAGGCGTCGTATTCCGCGCCCTTGTGACCCGCCGCCAGCAGCTCTTCCAGCATCACGGTGACCTTCACGCCGTTCGGCGTCGCCAGCGAGTAGAGTTGCAGCGGATGGCGGCCCACCGGCAGTTCCTTGTCGTGGGTGGGACCCGCGATCGGCCGGTTGATGCTGGCGAAGCGCCCGCCGCTTTCCTTGTTCCAGGTCCAGACTTTCGGCGGCTCGTAGGCAGAAATGTCATTCACGTCGTTGGCTCCCGATTCATGTTCTTGCCGGGTGGCGCGGCGGCCGCCGTGCCCATCCCATGTCCGCACTAGATGGTGCGCAGGCTGCGCTTTGCCCACCCCGCGCGATCGCATTTTCTATCCAGCGGAATGCACCGCGAGGGATGCAGCCGGAGCAGCGCCTGCACGCAAGATCGCCGTGGCCGAAACCCGCTTGGCTTCGCTGACCGTGATGCGCTAGCGTTGCAGGGGCTGACGTCAACAAGCACAAGAAGCAGCCGCCGGGAGAGAACCAGTCCATGAAATCACCGATCTGCGACATGCTGGGGATAGACTTCCCCCTGCTCGCCTTCAGCCATTGCCGCGATGTGGTGGCGGCGGTCAGCCGCGCCGGCGGCTTCGGCGTGCTCGGCGCGACCGCGCATTCGCCGGAGACGCTGGAGCAGGAGTTGAAGTGGATCGACGCGCATGTCGACGGCAAGCCCTATGGCATCGACGTGCTGATCCCGGAAAACATCTCGACCGCGGGCGAGAAGAACGTCACCTGGAAGAGCCTCGAGGCACGTGTCTCGCAGGAGCATCGCGACTTCACCCGCAATCTGCTGAAGAAATACGATATCGAGCTGACCAGCCGCAACGTCGCCGACAACCAGCCGCAGCCGTTCGACGCCGAGACCGCGCTGCAACTGCTTGAGGTCTCGTTCCGGCATCCGATCAGGCTGATCGCGAATGCGCTCGGCGTGCCGCCGAAGGCGATGATCGAGATGGGACGCAAACATGGTGTGCCGGTGGCGGCATTGGTCGGCTCCAAGGAGCACGCACTGCGCCAGGTCGCGGCCGGCGTCGATATCCTGGTCGCGCAGGGCACCGAGGCCGGCGGCCATTGCGGCGAGGTCTCGACCATGGTGCTGGTGCCCGAGGTGATCAAGGCGGTCAAAAAGATCCGCGACGTCCCGGTGCTCGCCGCCGGCGGCATCATGACCGGCAGCCAGATGGCGGCCTGCATGGCGATGGGCGCGGCCGGCGCGTGGACCGGCTCGGTGTGGCTGGCCACCGTGGAATCGGAGACCTCGGAGATCTTCCGCGAGAAGATGATCGCGGCCTCCTCGCGCGATGCGGTGCGCTCCAAGGGCCGCACCGGCAAGCCGGCGCGGCAGCTCCGCTCGGTCTGGACCGACGCGTGGGACCGCTCGCCGGAGAGCCCCGGCGCGCTGCCGATGCCGCTGCAAAGCATCATCAGCCGCGACGCCTTCAACGCCATCGACCGCGCCGCCGCTGGTGGTAACGAGAAGGCCCGCGACCTCGTCAGCTACTTCGTCGGCCAGGGCGTCGGCCTGGTCGACTGCGTCAAATCCGCCGGCGCCGTGGTGCAGGAGTTCAAGGAAGAATTTGTCGAAGCCGTCGAGCACATGAACGCGCTGGTGGCGGAGTGACGATCCCTCCCCGTCATTGCGAGCGAAGCGAAGCAATCCATCTCACCCAGCGGAAGTATGGATTGCTTCGTCGCTTTGCTCCTCGCAATGACGCCCAGAACAACTATCGAGTCCAAGACCGCAGAGTGAACCAACAAGAATGTCGAACAGCATCCCCGAAGACCGCATTCCCGTCATCGTCGGCGTCGGCGAGATCGTCGATCGTCCAAAGGACATCGCCGCCGGCCTCGAGCCGCTCACCTTGCTGGAGGAGGCGCTGAAGCGCGCCGAGGCCGACAGCGGCGCCAGGCTGCTCTCCGACGTGCAGTCGCTGGACGTCGTCAACTTCCTGAGCTGGCGCTACCGCGATCCCGAGAAGCAGCTGGCGCAGCGGCTCGGCATTCAGCCTTCGCATCTCTATTACGGCCCGGTCGGCGGCGAGAGCCCGATCCGCTATTTGCATGAGGCGGCGCAGCGCATCGCCCGCGGCGAATGCAGCGTCGCCGCGGTCTGCGGCGCGGAGGCGCAGTCGACCGCGACCAAGGCGCAGCGTGCCGGCATGGAGCTGCCGTGGACGCCGTTCGCGCACGAGGTGGAGGAGCCGAAGCGCGGCGCCGCGTTCCAGAAACCGATGGCCGTTGCGCTCGGCGTGTTCAGGCCGATCACGGTCTATCCGCTCTATGAGTCCGCAACATCGGCGCATTGGGGCCAGACGCCGCGCGAGGCGCTGAAGGAATCGGGCGAGTTGTGGTCGACCTATGCGCGCGTTGCCGCCGACAATCCGAACTCGTGGCTGAAGAAGACGTTCACCGGCGAGGAGATCACCACGGCCACGCCCGACAACCGGATGATCGCCTGGCCGTATACAAAACTGATGGTGGCGAACCCGACGGTGAATATGGGCGGCGCGCTGATCCTGACCAGCCTCGCAAAAGCGCGCGCGGCCGGCGTGCCGGAGGACAGACTGATCTATCCGCTCGGCGGCGCCTCGGCGGAAGAGCCGCGCGACTATTTGATCCGCGATCAGTTCGTCGAAAGCCACGCGCAGACCGCGGTGCTGAAGGCGGTGATGGATCTCGTCCGCGGCGACGGCAGCAAGTTCGACGCCATCGAGCTCTATAGCTGCTTCCCCTGCGTGCCGAAGATGGCGCGCCGGACGCTCGGCCTTGGGTCCGACGTGCAGCCGACCGTGACCGGCGGTCTCACGTTCTTCGGCGCACCGCTCAACACCTACATGACGCATTCGGCCTGCGCGATGGTGCGCAAGCTCCGCAGCGGCGGCACGCTCGGCCTGCTCTATGGCCAGGGCGGCTTCGTCACCAAGCATCATGGCCTCGTGCTGTCGCGCGCGGCGCCGAACGTCGCGCTCAAGCAGGACACGTCCGTGCAGGCGGAGGCCGACCGCAACAGGCGCAACGTGCCCGACTTCACCGCCGAGGCTACGGGAAAAGGCAAGGTCGAGGCCTTCACCGTGATCTATCGCGCCAATGGCGAGGTCGAGCATGGCGTCACCATGCTGCGCACCGAGGACGGCCGCCGCACGCTCGGCCGCATCCCGGCGAGCGACACGGCAACGCTGGCCTATCTGCAGGACATGGACCGCACGCCGGTCGGCACTACAGGCGACATCGTCACCGCCGGCGATGGCATGCTGGAATGGCGGGTGGGCTGACAATTCCTGCCACGCCGCAAAATCCGCCGTCATCCTGAGGTGCGAGCGGAGCGAGCCTCGAAGGATGGGCTGCGAACACCGTCGTGATCCCATCCTTCGAGGCGCGCAAGGGCGCGCACCTCAGGATGACGGCAGAGCAAGCGGCTTGAGGTGAGAGGCAGGCACAGCTTACCTGTCCTCCCCTACCCCTTCACGTCCTGCTTTTCGGACGCCGTGGTCGGTTTGCCCTTGGCGCCGGCACCGGTGACGCGCACATGGTCGCCGTCGGCGAGTCCGTCCGGCGGGGCGGTGATGACGCGGTCGTCGGGCGCGAGACCGGTGGCGATCTCGATCTCCTTGCCGAGGTCGCGGCCGATCTTCACGGTCTTGAACAGCACCTTGTCGTCAGGACCGACGGTTGCGACCCGCAGGCCGCTGCTGTTGAAGATCAACGCGCTGGCGGGAATGCTGAGCGGCGTGGATTCACGCTGCAGGTTCAGCTTCACGCTGGCATAGCTGCCCGGCATCAATTCGCCGGAGGAGTTGTCGAGCCCGAGTTGCATCCGCGTCGTGCCGGAGGCGACATCGACCGCCTGCGAGGAGGCTTCCACCGTCGCCTGGAAGGTGCGGTTCGGGTAATCCGGCAGTGCCAGCGTGGCCTTGGCACCGATCTTGATCGCCGGAACGTAATTCTGCGGCACGTTGACATAGACGCGCAGCTTGGTGATGTCCGAGATCGTGAACATCGCCGGGCCCGAGTTACCGCCGGCGTTGATCAGCGCGCCGACGTCGGTGTCGCGCGAGGTCACCACGCCGTCGAACGGCGCCGTGATCTTCTTGTAGCCTGCGAGCGCTTCCAGCCGCTCGACATTGGCCTGGCCGGCCTTGACCGCACCGTTCTTGTTGGAAAGGTCGGCGGTACGCTCGTCGATCTCCTGGGCGGAGACGAAGTTCGAGGCCACCAGCGTCTTGCGCCGGTTCAGCGTGGCCTCGGAGAGCTTGGCCGAGGCCTGGGCGCTGGCGAGATCGGCGCGCGCCTGCAGCAATTGCTGATCGAGGTCGGGCGCCTCGATCTCTGCGATCACCTGGCCGGCCTTGACGCGGGCGCCGATGTCGGCGTCCCAGTTCTTCAGATAGCCGGACACCCGGGCATAGATCGGCGCGCGGGAATAAGCCTCGAGCCGGCCCGGCAGGTCGATCGTGGGACTCAGCGCCTTGGCATTGGGTAGCGCCACCGCAACGGTCGGAATGGCCTGGTCGTCGGTCCATTCCTTCAGCCGTGTGTCCTGTTCCTCACGGGCGCGGATCCCGGTGCCGACGATCAGGCCCGCCCCGACCAGGGCCACCACGCCGAAGATGCCCAGCTTCCGGCGTGAGACCGGGGGGCGCTGTTCAGTGGGCGGCATGCGGAATCTCCGATGAGGCGGCGGCTTTGGCGCCTTGCTTCTTGTGTACCATACTGAATACCACGGGAACAAACATCAGGGTCGCGAAGGTGGCGAAGATCAGGCCGCCGATCACGGCCCGGCCCAGGGGCGCGTTCTGCTCGCCGCCCTCGCCGAGCCCCAGCGCCATCGGCGCCATGCCGATGATCATGGCGAGCGCCGTCATCAGCACGGGGCGGAACCGGACGAAGCCGGCTTCCAGGGCCGCCGCGACGGGATCGCCGAGTTCCTCATAGCGCTCGCGGGCGAAGCTGATCACAAGCACGCTGTTGGCGGTCGCCACGCCCATGCACATGATGGCGCCGGTGAGCGCCGGAACCGACAGCGTGGTCTCCGTCGTGAACAGCATCCAGACGATGCCGGCGAGCGCGGCGGGCAGCGCCGTGATGATCACGAACGGGTCCGACCAGGACTGGAAGTTCACGACGATCAGGAAATAGATCAAGACGACGGCGCCGAGCAGGCCGAACAAGAGGCCGGTGAAGGCCGAGTTCATGGTCTGCACCTGGCCGAGCAGCACCACGGACGAGCCCTTCGGCACCTCCTTGGCGGTGTCGGCGATCAGCTTGCGCACGTCGGTCGCGACGCTACCGAGATCGCGGCCTTGCGTCGTGGCGTAGATCTGCACCAGCGACTGGATATCATATTGCGACACCACCGCGCTCGAGGTCGCGCGCTTGATGTCGGCGATGCCGCCGAGGATCGGCGCCTGGGTGTTGCCGGTCGCGGTGATCGGCAGCGTCTGCAGCGCGCTCAGCGAGTCGATCTGGTATTGCGGCGTCTGCATCACGATCGAATACGACACGCCGTTATCGGGATTGAGATAATAGGTCGGTGCCACCTGCGAGGAGCCGGCGAGGTTGACGACCAGCGAGTTGGTGACGTCGCGCTCGGTCAGGCCGACATATTGCGCACGGGTGCGGTCGACGTCGATGTTGAAGGTCGGATTGTTCGGCGACTGCTGGATCCGCGCATCGGCGATGCCGGGGATGCGCTTGATCCCGGCCAGCAGCTTGTTGGCATAGGCGAAGTTGGCATCGAGATTGGCGCCGCGGATCTGCAAATCGATCGGCGCCGGCGCGCCGAAGTTCAGGATCTGGCTGACGATGTCGGCCGGCAGGAACGCGAAGCTGGTACCCGGGAACAGCCGCGGCAATTGCTCACGCAGTGTGCGGACATGCTCCTCGGTCGGCTTGTGGCCTTCCTTCAGGCGGATCTGGATGTCGCCGTCCTGCGGACCGATCACGCCAGTGTTGTTGTAGGTCATGTTGATGCCGGAGATCGGCATGCCGATGTTGTCGGTCATGGTCTCGATCTCGCCGGGCACCAGCTTGCGGATCGCCTTCTGGATGTCGGCGAGCTGGTTGGCGGTCTCCTCGACGCGGGTGCCGACCTGGGTGCGGACATGCATCAGGATGTTGCCGGCGTCGACCGACGGGAAGAAGTTGCGCCCGAGGAACGGCACCAAGAGGAACGACGCCGCGACCACCGCGAGGAAGCAGCTCACGAACACCGTGCGGTGACCGAGCGCCATCGCGAGCAGGCCGCGATAGCCGCTGCGGATGCGCTCGAACCGCGCCTCGAAGCCGCGCTGGAACCAGACAAAAGGATTGCGCGACTTCGGCGGCGCGCCCTCATGATGCACATGCGCCTGCAGCAAATAGTTCGCCATGGTCGGCACCAGCGTGCGCGACAGGATGAACGACCAGATCATCGCGAACATCACCGCTTCGGCCATCGGCACGAACAGGAAGCGCGCCACGCCGGTGAGGAAGAACATCGGCACGAACACGATGCAGATACAGAGCAAGGAGACGAAGGCCGGCGTCACGATCTGGTTGGCGCCGTCGAGGATCGACTGCTCGACCGGTTTGCCCTGCTCGAGGTGATAATTGATGTTTTCGATCGTCACCGTGGCGTCGTCGACCAGGATGCCGACCGCGAGCGCGAGGCCGCCGAGCGTCATGATGTTCAGCGTCTCGCCGATCAGGGACAGCATGATGATGGCCCCGAGCACCGACAGCGGGATCGACACCGCGATGATGACGGTCGAGCGCCAGCTGCCGAGGAACAAGAGGATCATGATGCTTGTGAGCAGCGCGGCGATCACGCCCTCGAAGGCGACGCCGGTGATCGCGCCGCGGACGAACACCGACTGGTCGCCGATGAAGCCGATCTTGAGCGCGTCCGGCATCTGGTCCTTGACCTCGATCACCTTCTGCTTGATGCCGGAGATGATATCGAGCGTCGAGGTGGCGCCGGCCTTCAGCACCATCATCAAGACCGAGCGGTTGCCGTCGACATGGACGATGTTGGTCTGCGGCGGGTTGCCGTCGCGGACCGAGGCGACGTCGCGCACATAGACCATCGCGCCGTTGACCTGCTTGATCGGCAGGTCGCCGAGCTCCTCGAGCCGCAGCGGCGAGTTGTTGAGGTTGATGGTGTATTCGAAATTGCCGATCTTCTGCGTGCCGACCGGGGTGATCAGGTTCTGTGCAGCGAGCGCGTTGGCAACGTCCTGGCCCGACAGGCCGCGCGCCTGCAGCGCAGTCGAATTGAGGTCGATCTGGACCTGGCGCTGCTTGCCGCCGAACGGATACGGGATCGCAGCACCGGGCACCGTGACCAGCGGCGTGCGCAGCTGGTTGATGCCGATATCGGCGAGGTTCTGCTCGGTCAGTCCCTCGCCCGACAGCGCGACCTGGATGATCGGAACCGTCGAGGCGCTGTAGTTCAGGATCAGCGGCGGCGTCGCGCCCGGCGGCATCTGCTTGAGCAGGGTCTGCGAGATCGCGGTGACCTGCGCATTGGCGGTGCGGATATCGACGTTGGGCTGGAAGAAGATCTTGATGATGCCGACGCCGTTATAGGAATTGGCGACGATGTGCTCGATGTCGTTGACGGTCGTAGTCAGCGCGCGCTGGAACGGCGTGGTGATGCGGCCGGACATCTGGTCCGGCGGCAGGCCGGTGTACTGCCAGACCACGCCAATCACGGGGATGCGGATGTCCGGGAAGATGTCGGTCGGCGTGCGCAACGCCGCCAGCGGTCCGATAATCAGCAGCAGGATCGCGAGCACGACGAAAGTATATGGCCTGCTCAGCGCGATACGGACCAGTGCGATCATAAAACAAGCATTCCCGAAATGAAGCCCGCCCAGGCAGAGGAATCGACATTGCAAAAGTCGTTCCGCAGCGGCCGATTTACCCGATGGCGGGCAAAACGCCAACCCGCGGAGCCGCGGCGGCTTTCACTTCCTCGGCATAGTGCGTGAGGCTGCGCGCTCCGATCGGCCATGCCGGGCACTGTGCCGCCGATCGCGCGCGGATCGTCGTCAAAAAGAGACGGCTCTGCTGCGAATGCGAGCCGGCTGAGGACGCTATTTCGGCCGACGCGAGGTTAACGCATCGCTGCTCTGCGAAAATGTAAAACGTGGTGGGCCGGGTCGGCCCACCACGTCCGCATCGGTTACGCGAAGGATGGCGGCCGCCCGAGCGGCGCCGCCGGATCAGGCGGCGCGGACGGCGTCGAGGAACTTGCTGACCTCGACCTTGAGGCGGCTGCTGTCGCCCGAGAGCGATTGGGCCGCCGACAGCACCTGGCTCGACGCCGAGCCGGTTTCGTTGGCGCCATGCTGGACGTCGGTGATGTTGGCCGAGACCTGCTGGGTGCCCTGCGCCGCCTGCTGCACGTTGCGGGAGATTTCCTGCGTCGCCGCGCCCTGCTCTTCGACCGCGGCGGCAATGGTGGACGAGATCTCCGACAGTCGTTCGATGGTCGAGGAGATTTCCTTGATCGCGCCGACCGACTCCTGGGTCGCGGTCTGGATGCCGGCGATCTGCTGGCCGATCTCGCCGGTCGCCTTGGCGGTCTGCTCGGCCAGCGCCTTCACCTCGGACGCCACCACGGCGAAGCCGCGGCCGGCCTCGCCGGCGCGCGCCGCCTCGATGGTCGCGTTCAGCGCCAGCAGATTGGTCTGGCCGGCAATGGTGTTGATCAGCTCGACGACGTCGCCGATCCGCGCGGCGGCCTTCGACAGCTCGCTGACGCGATCGTTGGTGGTGCGCGCCTGGCCGACGGCATCGCCGGCCATCCGTGCCGACTCCTGCACCTGGCGGCTGATCTCGGTCACCGACGACGACAGCTCCTCGGTCGCCGACGCCACCGACTGGACATTGGTCGAGGCCTCCTCGGACGCGGCGGCAACCGACGTGGTCAGCTCCTGCGAACGCCGGGCGGTCGACGACAGCGTGCCGGCGGAGGCTTCGAGCTGGGTCGAGGCCGACGACACGGTCTGCACGATCTCGCCGATCATCTGTTCGAAATTGCGGGTGATGGTATCGACCCGGCGGCCGCGCTCGATCTTGGCTTCGGCGTCGGCAGCCGCGGCTTCATCGGCCGCCTTCTTGGCGACCAGGGCTTCCTTGAACACCTGCAGCGTATCGGCCATCGCGCCGATCTCGGTCTTCTCGCTCTGATGCGGGACGTTTGCGGTCAGGTCGCCGCGGCCCAGCGCCTGCATCGGGCTCACGATCGAGGCGATGCCGGCCGAGACGTCGCGGATCATCAGGAAGCTGACGCCGACGCCGACGATGATGGCGGCGCCAAGGATCATCGCAAGCAGCATGACGGCAGACGCGTAGCTGTTGGCCGCGTCGTGCGCCGCCTTGTCGGCACCGGCATTGTTGAGCTCGATGTCCTTGCGCAGGATCTCGTCGGCCTCGAGGCCGATCTTGTTCACGGTCTTGGCGTTCAGCTCATGCGCTTCGTGCTGGGTCTTGCCGACATCCCTGCGCGACAGCGCCATCACCTCCTCGGTGCCCTTCTTGTAGCGGGTCCAGGCATCGACCCATTGATTGTAGAGCCCGCGCTCCTCGGGGGATGCGATCAGGGGTTCATAGGTCGCGCGGACCTTGGTATTGGCTTCGACCACGGTCGCAAGGGTCTTTTCCTGCGCGAGCTTCTCCTCCAGCGTCTCGGACAGCATGTGCTCGCGGATGACGTTGCGATAGGTGATGACGCCGGCGCGCAGATCGCCGAGCGCACGCACGCTCGGCAGCCAGCTCGTCGTGATGTCGACGGTGTTGGCGTTGATCGACCGTAAATTCACGACCGCGAGCAGGCCCATGCCGGTCATCGCGACAAGCAGGAACGCAACCACGGCAATAATCTTGGCGCGGATCGAGAATTTGGCGAACATCGTGGGGTCTCTTGATATCGGGCTCGCGAAGCCCGATCGAATGGCTGGGGGCGCGGCGGGACGCCGCAGACATCAAAGCCAGCCCCCCTCCTTAAGTAGGGTTAATTTGGTCCCCCGTTGAACTACTGAGACGCTGTTCGACGCCGTGGCATGATGCGCGCCAGCCGCATCAAGGCATCAATGCCAGCGCATCCGAGAAAAACTCCGGCCCGCCGAAATTGCCTGATTTCAGGGCAAGCACCATCTCGCCTCTCCCGGTGCCGACTGCTCGCAGAACCGGCACGCCGGCGGCGATTTCCGCACCGACCAGGAATCCAGGGATGCGCAGGCGATCGACCACGGCGCCCGAAGTTTCACCACCGGCGACCACCAGCCTGTGCACGCCCGACTGCACCAGACCATCCGCGATGTCGGCCATCGCCTGTTCGATGGCATGCCCGGCTGCATCGCGACCATGACGGGATTGCACAGCTGCCACCTCATCCGGGGTCGAGCTGCTCGCAATCAGGATCGGCCCCGCCCCGAGCCGGTCCCTGGCCCAGGCGAGCGCGCGCTGCGCCTCGTCCTTGCCGGCGACCACCCGCTCGGGATCGAGGTGCAGGACCGGCATCACCTTCTCGGCGTTGGCGATCTGGCGCAAGGTCGCCTGCGAGCAACTGCCGGCAAGGCACGCCGCCGCGCCGCCGACCGGCGTCGCCAGCATCGCATCCGCGGTGTCCGGTTTGGCTTTGCTCGCGGCGACCAGCGCCCGCGCCAGGCCAAGCCCGATCCCGGAAGCGCCGACCGAAAGACGGTGTTCCAGCGCGACCTGCCCGATAGTCTCGAGGTCGCGGTCGAACACCGCATCGACGATGGCGGCGCCGATGCCGCTTTGCGTGAGCTCGGCGAGCTTTGCCCGGACGGCGTCCGCGCCACGGCTCAGCGTCGCCAGATCGACCAGGCCGACCTTGGTCGTGCTTTGCCGCGCCAGCACGCGAACCAGATTGGAATCATGCATCGGGTTGAGCGGATGGTCCTTCAGCGGACTCTCGTTCAGCGGCACCGAGCCGACGAACAGATTGCCCTGGTAGACGGTGCGGCCGGTCTCCGGGAATGCCGGCGTCACCAGCACGATGGCATCCCTTGAATCGGCGCGCAGCGCGTCCATCACGGGGCCGATATTGCCGGCATCGGTTGAATCGAAGGTCGAGCAGATCTTGAACAGGATATGTTTGGCGCCGCGGCCGCGCAGCCAGGCCTCCGCTGCGCGCGAACGCGTCACGGCGAGGCCGGCCTCGATCGAGCGGCTCTTCAGCGACACCACGACGGCGTCGACCTCGGGCAGCGCGAGATCGTCCGCGGGCACGCCGATGGTCTGCACCGTGCGCAGGCCGGCGCGGGTCAGCGTGTTGGCGAGGTCGGAGGCGCCGGTATAGTCGTCGGCGACGCAGCCAAGAGACAGTTTTCCGGCTGATGTCACGGCTTCACTCCGGCATAGGGCTTGAACCAGGCGAGACCGTCGGTGGTCTTGCCGCGCGGATTGTATTCGCAGCCGACGAAGCCGCCATAGCCGAGCCGGTCGAGCTCGCCGAACAGGAACGGATAGTTCAGCTCCTCGCCGTCAGGCTCGTTGCGCGAGGGGATCGACGCAATCTGGATGTGGCCGATGATCGGCATCATTTCGCGCAGCCGCATGGTGACGTCGCCATGGATGATCTGGCAGTGGTAGATGTCGAACTGCAGCTTCAGGTTCGCGATACCAAGCTCGTTGATCAGATCGCGCGCGAAGATGAAGTCGTTGAGGAAGTAGCCGGGCACGTTGCGCGGATTGATCGGCTCGATCACGAGGTCGAGGCCGTGCGGCGCGAAGAACTCCGCGGCATGGGCGACCGATTTGCGAAACGCGGCGACCGCCCTGGCATCGCTGCGGTCGGCTATTCCCGCCATCAGATGCACCCGCTTGACGCCGGTCGCCTGCACATAGGGCAGCGCGGTCTTCAGGCTTTGCTGGAGGTCGGCGAAGCGATCGGGCAGCGCGGCAAACCCCTTCTCGCCTGCGTTCCAGTCGCCCGGCGGCAAGTTGAACAGCGCCTGCGTCAGCCCATTGTCTTTCAGCCGCTTGCCGACCTCCTCGGCCGGATGGTCGTAAGGAAACAGGAACTCGACCGCGGTGAAGCCCGCTTTCGCCGCCGCCTCGAAGCGGTCGAGGAACGGGACCTCGTTGAACATCATGGTGAGGTTGGCGGCAAAACGGGGCATTGCAAGATCCTCTTATTTCTCGCCTGGAAGCTTGGTGCCGGTAACCTGCGCATACATCCGCGCCACCGACGCATCGTCGTCGCGGCCCATGCCGGCGGCCGCGGTCATCAGGAACATCTGCAAGGCCGCGGCCGAGACCGGCACCGGGAAGCGTGCATTGCGCGCCATGTCCTGGATGATGCCGAGATCCTTGACGAAGATCTCCACCGCGCTGCGCGGCGCATAGTCGCCGTCGAGCACATGCGGCATGCGGTTCTCGAACATCCAGGAATTGCCGGCGGAGGCGGTGATCACCTCATACACCTTGCGGATGTCGAGGCCCTGCTTGGCGGCAAAGGCGATCGCCTCGGAGGCGGCCGCGATATGCACGCCGGCCAGCAGCTGGTTGATCATCTTGAACGCAGCGCCCTGCCCCGCGGCATCGCCGAGCTCGTAGAGTTTTGCCGCCATCGCATCCAGCGCCGGCCGCGCCTTCGCAAACGCCGCCGCACTGCCGGAGGCGAGAATTGTCAATTCGCCTTGCGCCGCGCGTTGCGCGCCGCCGGAGATCGGGGCGTCGAGATAATGCCGACCGGTCGCCTCGAGCTGTTTTGCGAGGCGCCGCGCGATATCGGGGTCCATGGTCGCCGAGGAGATGAAGACCGCGTCCTTGGCCAAGGTCTCGGCGACACCGTCCTTGCCGAACAGAATCCCTTCAGTCTGCGCGGCATTGACGACGACGCTGACGACGATGTCGGCATCCCGGGCCGCCTCGGCCGGCGACTTGGCGCCCTTGCCGCCGTCGGCGACGAAGCGCGCCACCGCATCGGCCGTGACGTCGCAGCCGGTCACCTCGAAACCGGCCCGCCTGAGCGAGGTCGCCATGCCGTATCCCATCGAGCCCAGCCCGATGACGGCGACACGTGATGTTGCGGAACTGGACATGTGGCGATCCCTGAACATTTTTAGTTGTTTGAGCATGACCTTTTCGGAGAACCGGCCGCCACTTTGCGCCAGCGCGGCCTTCCGGGTCCGGATCAAGCTCGTTGCTGCTTGCCTATCACGGCTTGGCCGCGCTGCCAAAGCATGAGACAAAGCGGAAAACGGATAGCGCCAAAGCTGGCGCCACGAGCGAAACCGGATGAACGAAACAAAGCTTCGTGAGGACATCTGCCGCTTCGGCCGCTCGCTGTTCGAGCGCGGCCTGACGCCGGGGTCCTCGGGCAATATCAGCGTCCGGCTCGCGGACGGCGGCTGGCTGGTGACGCCGACCAACGCCTCGCTCGGCTTCCTCGATCCGGCGAAGATGTCACGGCTCGACGGCAACGGCCGGCTCGTCTCCGGCGACGCCCCGACCAAGGAAGTGCCGCTGCACACCGCGCTCTACCAGACGCGCGCCTCCGCCGGCGCCGTGGTGCACCTGCACTCGACCCATTCGGTCGCGCTCTCGATGCTGCCCGAGATCGACCCGCGCGCCGCGCTGCCGCCGATGACGGCTTATTATGTCATGAAGTGCGGCCGGACCGCGCTGGTGCCCTATTATCGCCCCGGCGATCCCGCCGTTGCCGACGCGATCCGGGGGCTGGCCGGGAAATATTCATCGGTACTGCTCGCCAATCATGGGCCCGTGGTGTCGGGCGATACGCTGGAAGCGGCGGTGTTCGCGACCGAGGAGCTCGAGGAAACCGCAAAGCTCTATCTGCTGCTGCGCGGGCTGAACCCGCGCTATTTGTCGCCCGACCAGGTGGCGGATTTGACCAGGACGTTCGGGCTCGTGCTGCCGGATCACCCTCACTAGATCAAGCGGAGGATCGATATGCGGAAGACAGTCATGATGAGGTTCACAGGCTTGGCGTTAGCGGTTCCGTTCGCCGTTGGCCTTGCGGCGTCTGACGCACGGACCGAAGAGACCTTGCAAGGCATGCTGGCAACCCAGCTGCGCGCGCAGGGCTATCCTTGCGACAAGCCGCTCAAGGCCGAGCGGGACGACAAGCTCTCGAAGCCCGACAACGAGGCCTGGACGCTGACCTGCAGCAACGCGACCTATCGCGTCAGCCGCGTGCCGGACCTCGCCGCCAAGGTCGAGAAGATCGACGAGGGCAAGTAGGCTGCGTGGGCTGGATCAGTAGCCCGCATGAGCGCATCGATATGCGGGACGCCCCGGATGTCGCTGCGCTCATCCGGCTACGGGCTGGATAGCGCGCACCACATACACTGGCGTCATCCCCGCGCAAAGGCGAAGCCTTTGTCGCTGGAGGTGCGAGCGTGGAGATATTCCGTCGCTACAGCCCCAGATACGCCTTGCGCACATCCGGATTGCCGCTGATCTCGGCGGCGGTGCCCTGCATCAGCACGCGGCCGGTTTGCAGGATGTAGGCGCGGTCGGCGATCTCGAGGCATTCGGCCATGCGCTGCTCGACGATCAGCACCGTCATGCCGGCGTCGCGGATGCGCTTCACGGCCTGGAAGATCTCGTCGACCAGTTTCGGCATGATGCCCTGCGACGGTTCGTCGAGCATCAGAAGCCGCGGCCGCGTCATCAGCGCGCGGCCGATCGCGAGCATCTGCTGCTCGCCGCCGGACAAGGTCTCGGCACGCTGGTCGAGCCGTTCGCCGAGTCGCGGGAACAGCTTGAACACCAGATCGAGCGGCGCGTCGCGGTCGGATTGGCTGCGGTAGAGATAGCTGCCGAGCCGCAGATTGTCGCGCACCGAGAGCCGCGGAAACAGCCGGCGGTTCTCCGGCACGTAGGCGATGCCGCTTGATGTGATGACGTGCTGCGGCTGGCCGTCGATTCGCTTGCCGTCGAAGGTGACGGTGCCTGCGCGCGGCCGCTCGGCACCGGCGATCGACTTGAGCAATGTCGACTTGCCCGCGCCGTTGGCGCCGGCGACGCAGACGATCTCGCCCTTGGTGACGTCGATCGACACCGAGGAGATCGCGACGAGGCCCTGATAGGCGGTGGTGACTTCACGCACCGACAGCATGACGATCCCCGAGATAGGCAGAAATGACTTCCGGATTGCGGACGACCTCAGTCGGCTTGCCCTCGACCAGCACCTTGCCGAGATTGAGCACGATGGCACGATCGACCAGCGGCATCACGATCTCCATGACGTGCTCGACCATCAGCACGGTGACGCCGGTGGCGCGGACCTTGCGCACCAGCTCGACGCCGGTCTGTGCCTCGACCGGCGTCAGCCCGGTGAGGACTTCGTCGAGCAGCAGCAGCTTCGGCTCGGTGGCGAGCGCGCGGGCGACCTCGAGCCGGCGCTTCTCCGACGGCACCAGATCAGCGGCAAGCTTGTCGGCGCGCGCGGCAAGTCCGCAGAACTCCAGCACCTCATAGGCCTTCTGCCGCGCAATGCGCATCTTGGTGTTGCGGATCAGGGCGCCGACGATGACGTTATCGATGACGGTCATGGTCTCGAAGCTCTTGACGACCTGAAAGGTGCGCCCGACACCGCGCTGGCAGCGTTCCGCCGCCGGCAGCTTTGTCACGTCCTCGCCGTCGAAGATGATCGAGCCCTGGGTCGGCGGCAGCACGCCCGCGATCAGGTTGAACAGCGTCGACTTGCCGGCGCCGTTCGGGCCGATCAGGCCGACGATCTCGCCGCGCCCGACCGAAATCGAGACGTCGCTGTTGGCGACGAGGCCGCCGAAGCGCTGCCAAACGCCGCGCGTTTCCAGAAGCGCCGTCATCGTGCCGCTCCCTTGCGCAGGGAGAACACGCTGACCAGGCCGCGCGGCAGCGCCAGTGAGATCACGACAATCAGCGTGCCGTAGACGATGAGGTCGACGCCGCGCCCGGAGCCGCCGATGAACGAGCGCGTCAGCTCGGTGAGCGGGATCAGGATGACCGCGCCGAGCACCGGCCCCCACAGGGTGCCAATACCGCCAAGCACCGCGGGCAGCGCCATCAGCAGCGAGAACTGGAAGCCCATCACGCTTTCAGGATCGATGTAGGAGACGAACTGGGCGTAGAAGCTGCCGCCGACCGCAACGAGAAAGGCCGAGACCGCCGCCGCGCCCATCTTGGAATTGAACACGACCACGCCGAGGCTTTCGGCCGCGTCCGGGTTGTCCTTCACCGCGCGCCACCAATAGCCCCATTTGGAATCTTCCAGCCACCAGGTGACGAACCAGGCGACGCAGGCCAACGCCAGCGCGAAATAGAAGTAAGGCAGCTTCGAACGGGTGAACTGGAATTTCAGCCAGCTGTCGCCGCGCACCGGGATGTCGATGCCGAGCGCCGCGCCGGCCCAATCCCAGTTCTGGATCAGCAGCAGCGCGATCTCGGCGATCACGATGGTCGCGATCACGAAATAATGGCCGCGCAGGCGGAAGCAGGGATAGCCGAGCGCCATCGCGATCAATGCGGAGATCGCCCCGCCGGCCAGCATGCCGAACCACGGCAGCACGCCGAACTTGGTGAACAGGAGCGCTGTGGTATAGGCGCCGAGCCCGAAATAAAGCGCATGGCCGAGCGAGATCTGTCCGCAATAGCCGGACAAGATGTTCCAGCTCTGCGACAGCGCCGCGTACATCAGCGTCAGCACCATGATGTTCTGGACGTAGACGTCCTTGACGAACAGCGGCACCAGCGCGGCGATCACCGCGAGGCAAAGCGCCACGATCAGGTCACGCCTGCGGCGTTGGGCGAACTGGGTGTCCATCACATCGATCCGAACAGGCCACGCGGGCGGATGAAGACGACCAGCAGGTAAACGGCATAGATGCCGACCGATTTCAGCGACGGCGGCAGGATCAGCGCGGTGGTCGCCTCCACCAGGCCGACGATGATGCCGCCGGCAAAGGCGCCGAACACGCTGCCGAAGCCGCCGAGCGCCACGGTGACGTAGGCGATCAGGGCGAACGACGCGCCGACATCGGGATAGACGTAGAAGAAGATCGCCATGATGGCGCCGGCGAGGCCGACCAGCGCCGCACCGAGGCCCCAGCCGAGCGCGAACACCCGGTTCTTGTCTATACCGACCAGCGCCACTGCGCCGGCGTCCTCGCGCGTCGCCTCGAGCGCGCGGCCGAAATCGGTGCGATTGATGAAGAAGTAGAGCGCGACGAAGGCCGCGATCGAGAGCATCGCGCCGATCAGCTGCGGCTCCGGCAGATAGATGCCGGCGATCGACACCGTCTTGCCGCCGACCCAGGAGTTGGTGACGCTGCGGTAGTCGGGCGTGAAGAAGAACTGGGCGAGGCCCCGCATCACGATCGCAAGCCCGAAGGTCGAGAAGATCTGCACCATGCCGGCATTGGCCTTGGCCCGCATCGCGAAGCGGACGATCAACAGATAGACCACCGCACCGAACACGAACAGCGCCGCGGCGACCAGCGGCGCCGAGAGCAAGGGATCGATCGCGAAGAACGCGAACAGGAAGAAGGTCGCGTACATCGCGATCATCAGGAACTCGCCGTGCGCGAAATTCACGACGTCCATCAATCCGAAGATCAATGCGAGGCCTGCGGCGATCAGTCCGTAGAGCAGCCCCATCAACAGGCCGCTCGCCAAACTCTGGATAATGGTCTCGGCTGTCACCGTCGACGCTCCATGTTCCGACCATTGTCCTTAGCCCCCGTCATTGCGAGGAGCGAAGCGACGAAGCAATCCATGCTTCCTTTTCGCGGAGATGTGGATTGCTTCGCTTCGCTCGCAATGACGGAACATGCGAGACTCCGAATGATGTCTTCGGCTGTCACCGCCGTCTGCCCCCTCTTAAGCCCGACCGATCAGCTGTTCATCGGCCAGATCGCCTCGGAGACGGCGGCCTGTTCCGGGAAGATCGTCACGAAGTTCTTCGCGGAGTACTGCAACAGCACCGGATCGGCGAAGTTGTTCTGCCCCATCTCGTCGAACTTGACGCGCCGCCACGGCATGATGGTCTGATCGCCCGGCATGTCGGTCGCGACCAGCGCCTCGCGGATCTTCTCGCCGTCGGTCGACTTGGCGCGGTTGATGGCGTCGGCCATCACGATCAGGCCCATGAACTGGCGCGACGAATAGTCGTTGAAGTCCTTGCCGGACTTGGCGCGGTACATCTCGTTGATCAGACCGACCATCGGCCGCTTCTGCGCCAGGTCGAGCGAAAAGCTGCCGCGCGAGATCACGCCCTCGAGCTTGTCGCCGACCGCGTCGTAGGTCGCCTTCTCGGAGAAGCCGGCGTCCTGCGCCATGATGTTCTTCGGCTTGTAGCCGAGCTCGGCCATGGTCTTGACCAGGAGGATCGCGTCGGTGGTGTAGCTCGACGGCATCAGCACGTCGGCATTTGCCGCCTTGAGCTGCTGCACCTCGGCGGTCAGCGACGGCGAGTTAGCGCGGTACTTGATGTCGGCCACGATCTTGTAGCCGCGCTCGGCGGCGAGCTTGGTCTGCGCGTTCGCAGAATCGGTGCCGAAGATGGTGTCCTCGTGGAACAGCGCCAGCGTTTCGATCTTCTGGCCCTTCTTCTTCATCGCATCGAAGAAGTCGAACATCGCGGTCGAGAACATCTCGTCATGCGGCGAGGCGCGGAAATAGTATTTCAGGCCGCGGCGATGCAGGCTCGGCGAGGAATTGTCGGCCGAGAGGAACGGAACGCCGTAGCGCTCGCAGATCTGGCTGACGGTGACGGCGACCGCGCTCTGATAGGTGCCGATCACGGCGCAGACCTTCTCTTGCGTGATCAGGCGCTCGGCTTCGGCGCGGCCCTTCTGCGGATCGGCCTGGTGGTCGGCGAACACCAGCTTGACCTTGGCGCCGCCGAGGCCGGACAGGCCCTCGCCCTTGGCGAGCGGCAGCGCGAAATCATAATTCTTGTTGATGATGTCTGCCGCGGTCTCGAACGCGCGCTGCGCGTCGACGCCGATCTGGGCGCTGGCACCCGAGAGCGGATAGATCACGCCGATTGCCACTTCACTGGCCTGCGCGCGCGCGGCCATCGGACCGAGCGCCGCGGCGGCAGTGGCACCCAGCAACACGTTACGGCGAGAGATCGTCATCGAAATTTCCCCTTGGTCAGCTTGTTATTATCGATGTGACGCTTGTAGCGCGCAGTAAAGCCTCAATGAATTGCACGAATTGCCTATTCAGAGCACAGCGAGCTGCTTGTTCCTGAGATCGGTCACCAGCATCAGGCCCGGCGAATGCGTGATCGCGAACGGCAGCTTCGCACTTGCGATCACCGATTGCGGCGTGACGCCACAGGCCCAGAACACCGGGATTTCGTCATCGGCGACCGGTACCGCATCGCCGTAATCGGGCTTGGCGATATCCTTGATGCCGATCGCATGCGGATGGCCGAGATGGACCGGCGCGCCATGCACCGACGGAAAGCGCGAGGTGATCTGCACCGCGCGGATCGCATCCGCCGGCTTGAACGGGCGCATCGACACCACCATGGGTCCCGCGAACGGCCCCGACGGGCTGCAGGCGATACTGGTCCGGTACATTGGCACACGCAGATTGCGTTCAATGTGACGGATCGGCAGGCCCTCATCCAGCAGCGCCTCTTCAAACGAGTAGGAGCAGCCGAGCACGAAGGTGACGAGATCGTCGCGCCAGTATTTGGTGATGTCGGCCGGCTCGTCCGCCACCTCGCCGTCGCGCCAGACCCGGTAGCGCGGCACGTCGGTGCGGATGTCGAGGTCGAGGCCGAGCGCCGGAATGCGGGGATCGCCGACGTCGGACATGCCGATGATCGGGCACGGCTTCGGATTGAGCTGGCAGAAGCGGTGGAAGGCGCCGGCGAGTTTTTCCGGCAGGATCGCGAGATTGCCCTGGACGAAACCGTTGGCGAGACCGGCTGTGGTGGCGGAGGCCACGCCGTCACGGCAGGCGCGGCGCGCTTCGACGCTCGCCAGCACTGGTTCCCCTTGAGATCGCTGCACTGCCGCAAAAACAGTCATGGGATTCTCCTGCCCATAATCTCGACAAGGACAAACCAACACCAAGCGTGATATAATGTCTAATCGTCCTTTCTAATCAAAATCGATAAAACAGATTTATCGATCTGGAAAATGCTTCCAATGACGGACTTCCGCTCGATCGAGACATTCCTTTGGGTCGTCAAGCTCGGCAGCTTTCGCGGCGCCGCCCAGCGGCTCAACACCACCCAGCCGGCGATCTCCCAGCGCATTGCCCAGCTCGAGCGCGAAATGGGCGTCAAGCTGCTCAACCGCGACCACCGGGTGGCCTCGCCGACCCCGAGTGGACGGCTGATGATGATCTATGCCGAGAAGCTGATCGGCCTGCGTTCGGAGATGATGGCCGAGGTCGGCGACCGTTCGGCGATGCGCGGCGCACTGCGGCTCGGTGTCGCGGAGACCATCGTGCACACCTGGCTGCCGCGCCTCGTCAAGAGCGTCAACGAGATCTACCCGAACCTGTCGCTCGAGATCGAGGTCGACATCACGCCCAATCTGACGCAGCGGCTGCTGGCGCAGGAGATCGAGCTCGCCTTCGTGCTTGGGCCGGTCTCGGCGTCCGGCGCGCACAACCATGTGCTGTGCGATTACCCGATCGGTTTCCTGGCGAGCCCGGCGCTCGGCCTCGGCGACGGCCCCGTGGCGCGGCAGGATCTGGCGCGGTTTCCGATCATCACTTTTCCGCGCAAGACCCAGCCCTACGAGACCGTGCGCGCGCTGTTCAACGCCCCCGATCTGCCGCCGATCCGGCTGCACGCCTCGACCTCGCTCGCGACCGTGATCCACATGGCCAATGAAGGGCTTGGCATCGCTGTGATCCCGGCGGCGATCGTCGAGAACGAGCTTGCCGACGGGCGGCTGCAACTGCTCGACACCGACCTCAAGCTGCCGCCCCTCACCTTCACCGCGAGCTGGCTCGCCTCGCCCGATGCGGTCGCCATCGAGCGTGTCGCCAATCTCGCCCGGCAGATCGCGCAGGCGAGCGTGGCGGTTGACGGCGCGAGAGTGGCGCGTCATTGAACGATTGCCGGAGATGAACTGTCATTCCGGGGCGATGCGCGAGCATCGAACCCGGAATCTCGAGATTCCGGGTCTGGTCCTTCGGACCATCCCGGAATGACCGAATACAAATGGAATGTCAGCATGAGCCGAGCCGCCACCAACCTGCAGATCGATTCCGCCCGCCTCTGGGGCACCATCCACGAAACCGCGCAGTTCGGTGCAACGCCCAAGGGCGGTGTGCGGCGGCTGACCCTGAGCGCCGAAGACAAGCAGGTGCGCGACTGGTTCCGCAAGGCGTGCCAGGACGCCGGCCTCGAGGTGCAGGTCGATGCCCTCGGCTCGATGTTCGGGCTGCGAAAGGGACGGGATATGTCGAAGCCGCCGATCGGCGTCGGCTCGCATCTCGACACCCAGCCGACCGGCGGCAAATATGACGGCATCCTCGGCACGCTGGCGGCGCTCGAAATGGTGCGCACGCTGAACGATGCCGGGATCGAGACCGAGCTGCCGATCTGCATCTGCAACTGGACCAATGAGGAAGGCTCGCGCTTTGCGCCGGCGATGATGGCCTCGGCCGCCTATGTCGGCGACTTCACCACCGACGACATCCTGTCGCGCAAGGACGCCGAGGGCGTCACGGTGGCGCAGGCGCTGGACACGATTGGCTATCGCGGCGACGCCCCGGTCGGCCGCCAGAAGTTCACCAGCTTCGTCGAGCTGCATATCGAGCAGGGTCCGATCCTGGAGGCCGAGAACAAGACCATCGGCGTGGTCGATTCCGGTCAGGGCGTGTTGTGGTACGACGGCAAGATCACCGGCTTCGAGAGCCACGCCGGTTCGACCCCGATGCCGCTGCGCCGCGATGCGCTGGCGACGTTGTCGGAGATCGTGCTGGCGATGGAGAGCATCGCGAAGAAGCACGGCCCGAAGGCAGTCGGCACCATCGGCGAGGCCGTGATCGCCGCACCCTCGCGCAACGTCATCCCCGGCGAGATCGCCTTCACGGTGGATTGCCGCAGCGCCGACGCTGGGATCATGGATGCGCTGGATCGCGACCTGCGTGCCGCTGTGAGCGAGATCGCAGCAAAGCGCAAGGTCGAGGTGCAGCTCGATCTCGTCTGGCGCAAGGCGCCGACGCATTTCGATCCCAAGCTGGTCGACGCGGTCGAGAACGCGGCCAAGCAGCTCGGCTATTCGCACCGCCGCATCACCTCGGGCGCCGGCCACGACGCCTGCAACCTCAACACGGTGATGCCGGCCGCGATGGTGTTCGTGCCCTGCAAGGACGGCATCAGCCACAACGAGCTGGAAGATGCCAAGCAGACCGATTGCGCTGCCGGCGCCAACGTCCTGATGCATACGGTGCTGGCGCTCGCCGGCGTCGCGTCCTGATCTTCCTTTCTCCCCTCGATGGAGGCTTTCGTGCGCGCAGTGTTTGTCGACGCCAATGAATCGCTCGCTGTCATCACGGAGCGCCTGGAAAAGTCAGGCGATCCCAGGATGCGGATCAACCGCAACCCCGACATCAAGTCCGAGGACTATCCGGCGGTGCTCGACGGCGCCGAGATCGCGGTGGTCGACCACACCGCGCTGCCGACCGATGTTGCGAAGAAGTGCGCCGGCCTGAAGCACGTCGTGTTCCTCGGCACCGGCGCGCGCAGCTACATGAACCCGGAAGAGCTCGCCGAGCTCGGCATTTCCGTGCACCTGATCAAGGGCTATGGCGACACCGCGGTCGCGGAATCGGCGATCGCGCTGATGTGGTCGTCGGCGCGGGTGATCGCGCAGATGGACCGCGAGATGCGCGCCGGCAACTGGCTGCGCGAGGACGGCATGCAGCTCACCGGCAAGACGCTCGGCCTCGTCGGCTTCGGCGGTATCGCCGCCGAGGTCGCCCGCATCGCGCTCGGCAGCGGCATGAAGGTGATCGCCTGGAACCGGTCGCCGAAGAGCCATCCGGGCATCGAATTCGTCGAGCTCGACACCGTGCTGGCCAACAGCGACGTGGTCTCGATCCATCTGCTGCTGAACGACGAGACCCGCGGCCTGATCACACGCGACAAGATCGCGAAGATGAAAGAGGGCGTGGTGCTGATCAATACTGCCCGCGGCGCGATCGTCGACGAGCAGGCGATGATCGATGCACTCAATTCGGGCCACATCCGCCACGCCGGCCTCGACGTCTACAACATCGAGCCACTGCCGAAGGATCATCCGTTGACAAAGATCCCGAACGTGACGCTGTCGGCGCACTCCGCCTTCCGCACGCCCGAGGCGAGCGAGAATTTGATCCACGCGGCGTGGGAGCACTGCCGCAGGATCGTGAAGGGGTAATTTCACCGTCGTCCCGGCGCAAAGCGCCGCCCGATGACAGGCTCCGCGCGAGCCGGGACCCATAACCACCGGCCTGCGTCATCGCGCAGGGCGGTGGTCAGAACCAGCAATACAACAAGCACTCGGGGTAATGGGTCCTGGCTTTCGCCAGGACGACCCCGTGATTGACGGCGCGAACTAATCCACCATCTCCGCGACGGCCTTGCCGCACGCCGTGGTGTCGGCATTGCCGCCGAGGTCGCGCGTCCGCAGCGTGCGTTCGCCGAGCGTGCGCTCGATCGCGCCGACGATGGCGCTAGCTGCCTGCTTCTCGCCGAGATGCTCCAGCATCATCGCGCCCGACCAGATCATGCCGATCGGGTTGGCAATGCCCTGCCCCGCAATGTCAGGCGCCGAGCCGTGGACCGGCTCGAACACCGAGGGGAAATCGCCTTCCGGATTGATGTTGCCCGACGGCGCGATGCCGATCGTGCCGGTGCAGGCCGGTCCGAGATCGGAAAGAATGTCCCCGAACAGATTGGAGCCGACCACGACGTCGAACCAGTCCGGATGCAGCACGAAATTCGCGGTCAGGATGTCGATGTGGTACTTGTCCCACTTCACGCCGGGATACTTCTTGGCCATCGCCTCCACGCGCTCGTCCCAATAGGGCATGGTGATGGAGATGCCGTTCGACTTGGTCGCCGAGGTCAGATGCTTCTTCGGCCGCGACTGCGCCAGATCGAACGCGAATTTCAGGATGCGGTCGACGCCGGTGCGGGTCATCACGGTCTGTTGCGTGACGAATTCGCGGTCGGTGTCCGGGAACATGCGGCCGCCAACCGAGGAGTATTCGCCCTCGGTGTTCTCGCGCACCACCCAGAAATCGATGTCGCCGGGCTTACGGTTCGCCAGCGGCGACGGCACGCCGGGCATCAGCCGCACCGGGCGCAGATTGACATATTGGTCGAATTCGCGGCGGAACTTGATCAACGAGCCCCAGAGCGAGATGTGATCCGGAATCTTGGCCGGCCAGCCGACCGCGCCGAAGTAGATCGCATCATGCTTGCCGATCTTGTCCTTCCAGTCGGCCGGCATCATCTCGCCGTGCTTCTCGTAATAGTCGTAGGAGGCGAAGTCGAAATGGTCGAACTTCACGTCGACGCCGTGCTTCTTGGCCGCCGTCTCGATGACGCGCAGGCCCTCCGGCATCACTTCCTTGCCGATGCCGTCACCGGGAATGACCGCAATCCGATACTGCTTTTTGCTGCTCATCGAGAACACCCTTGTGATTTGCCCGGCCGGCAATGCCGCCTATTCTGATGATCCTGCAATGGACCAAACTTCGCGCGAGCGCAACGCTGCAGTGCAGTGTTGACCGCGGCGCGACCCTGCCCCACCAAATTCGCCGACACCACTCCTCATACCAAGCGAGACATCCCATGGATCTGCATCTGCGCGGCAAGCGTGTCCTGATCACCGGCGCCTCCAAGGGCATTGGCGCAGCCGCCGCCGAAGCCTTTGCCGAGGAAGGCGCCAATTTGCTGCTCGCCGCCCGCAACGGCGAGCAATTGAAGGCACTGGCCGAGCGGCTGCGCTCCGCGCACCAGATATCTGCCGCAACCAGCGTGGTGGATCTGCGCAAGCCCGAGGATCTCGCGCGCCTCGCCGGAGAGGCCGCCGACATCGACATCCTCGTCAACAATGCCGGCGACATCCCGGGCGGCTCGATCGACAAGATCGACGAGGCGACCTGGCGGCATGCCTGGGAACTCAAGGTGTTCGGTTACGTCAATCTGACGCGCGCGATCTACGCCCAGATGAAGGCGCGCGGCGGCGGCGTGATCGTCAACGACATCGGCGCGGCCGGCGAGAAGTTCGACGCCAACTACATCTGCGGCAGCGCGGGCAATGCGGCGCTGATGGCCTTCACCCGCGCGCTCGGCGGCAAGAGCCTCGCCGACAATATCCGTGTCGTCGGCATCAATCCCGGCCCTGTCGGCACCGACCGCCACGTCACGCTGCTCAAGACCCGCGCCAGGAACCAGTTCGGCGACGAGAACCGCTACAAGGAATTGCAGAAGGGCCTGCCGCTCGGCCGGCCCGCACATGCACGCGAGATCGGCGACCTGATGGCGTTCCTGGCGTCCGACCGCGCCGGCTATACGTCCGGCGTGATCTATACCGTGGATGGCGGGCTGACGTCGGGGTGGGGTTAATCCCGATCGCGCCACTTCTTTCACCGTCATCCTGAGGAGGCCGCAAAGCGGCCGTCTCGAAGGATGGGCCACGGGCTACGTCATCCTTCGAGGCTCGCTCCGCTCGCACCTCAGGATGACGGTGATAGTACGCGTCGCTCCATCCACGTCATTGCGAGCGAAGCGAAGCAATCCATCGCGCCGCAAGCGGAGAAATGGATTGCTTCGTCGCTATCGCTCCTCGCAATGACGGCGGCGAAAGCGTCACAGCCTCTCAGGATGACGTCAACTCGCCGTCCGCTCGAACAGCTGCCGGATCAGGGTCGTGATGCGGCCCTGCGGCGCCAGCATCTGGTTCATGATGGAGAAATGATCGGCGCCGGCGATCTCCTCATAGGTCACCGGCAGGCCGTAACGGGCGCGATGGCCGGCGAAATCGGCTGTCTGCTTGCGCAGCAGCGGCAATTCGGCGCTGCCGACCACCAGCGACAGCGGCTTTGCCGTGCCGCCTTCCGCCATCATCGGCGAGTTGCGCCGCGACGCCGCTTCGTCGAGCTTGAGCTTTTCGTTGAGGTACGAATGCCTGATCGGCTCGAGGTCGTAGATGCCCGAGATCGCCATGCCGGCCCGGACATGGGCGTTCGACAGCGCCATCGATGTCAAATGTCCGCCGGCCGACCAGCCCGACACCACGATGCGCTCGGCAGCGGCCCCGAGCGCGGGCAACTGCCCGGCCAGAAAGTCGATGCCGGCATGGATCTCGGCGACGATGTCATCGAGCGTCGCATCCGGCGCCAGCGTATAGCCGATCAGCGCGACATTGATGCCATGGGCCATCGGCCCCTCGGCGAAGATCGTGAACACCTCCTTGGCACGGGTCTGCCAGTAGCCGCCGTGGATGAACAGCAGCGTCGGCGCGCCGTCGCGGGCTTTCAGGAAGTCGATCCGGTTGCGCTCGCGCGGGCCGTATCTGAGGTCGAGATGGCCGGCGTGCTTTTGCCGCAGTGCCGCCGAGCGCTGCTCCCAGCCCGCAGCGATCTCGGCGCTACCCTTGACGGCAACGCCGTTGTTCAGACCGAGATCGCGCTCCTCTTGGCTCATTGCGCGCCAGTCCAGCGCGGAAAACAACGCTGCCATCCCTGCCCCTTCCGTTCACGTCGCATTGCCACGACGGCAGGAAATGTTCTACAGCACAAGCAAACGGAAGGCATAGGAGCAACGGCGCATGGCTGATCATGGCTTGGTGAAGGAAACGGCGTGTGCCGTCGTCGAAAAGCTGAAGGCCGGTGACGTCACGCCGCTCGATCTGCTCGACGTGCTGGAGACGCGCATCGCCGAGGTGGACGGCAAGGTCAACGCACTGCCGACGCTCTGCTTCGACCGCGCCCGCGGCCACGCCAAGGCCCTGATGCAGAAGCCGGTCAGCGAGCGCGGCCTGCTCGCGGGCCTTCCCGTTCCGATCAAGGACCTCACCGCCGTCTCCGGCGTGCTGACCACGCTGGGCTCGCCGATCTTCAAGGACAACGTCCCCGCGAAGTCGGACATCCTGGTCGAGCGCCTCGAACAGAACGGTGGCGTGATCTACGCCAAGTCGAACACGCCGGAATTCGGCGCCGGCGCCAACACCTTCAACGAGGTGTTCGGTCCGACCCGCAATCCCTGGGACACGTCACGCTCGGCGGCCGGCTCCTCCGGCGGCGCCGCCGCGGCCCTTGCGAGCGGCACCGCGTGGCTCGCACACGGCTCCGACATGGGCGGCAGCCTGCGCAACCCGGCGAGCTTCTGCGGCATCGTCGGCCTGCGGCCGTCGATCGGCCGCGTCGCGCACACGCCGAAGTTCGGTGTCGACCGTACCCTCGGGGTGCAAGGACCGATGGCGCGCAATGTCGAGGACCTCGCGCTGCTGCTCGACGCGATGAGCGGCGAGCATGCCGCCGATCCGCTGTCGCTGCCCGCACTGCCGACCTCATTCCTGTCGGCGGCGCGTTCGAACCAGAAGCCGAAGCGCATCGCCTATTCGCCCGATCTCGGCATCACGCCGGTCGATCCCGAGGTCAGGGCTGTGACCCGCAAGGCGGCGGAGCGGTTTGCGGAAGCCGGTGCGATCGTCGAGGAGGCGCATCCCGATTTGCGCGAAGCCCATGAATGCTTCCACGTGCTGCGCGCGTTCGATTTCGCGATCAGCAAGGCCGAATTGCTGCGCACCAGGCGCGATTTGCTGAAGCCCGAGGTGATCTGGAACATCGAGGAAGGGTTGAAGCTCACGGTCGAGAAGCTCGAACGCGCCGAGGCGCAGCGCGTCGCGATGACGGCGCGTGCGCTCGAATTCTTCGACAAGTACGACCTGCTGCTGGCGCCCGCGACCATCGTTGCGCCATTCCCAGTCGAGAACCGCTATGTCGCCGAGTGCGACGGCAAGAAGTTCGACAATTACGTCGAATGGCTCGGCATCGTCTACGCGATCACGCTGGCCTGTTGTCCGGCGCTGTCGCTGCCCTGCGGCTTCACCGCCTCGGGTCTGCCGGTGGGCCTGCAGATGGTCGCAAAGCCGCGTGCCGAAGCGCTGCTGCTGGCCGGCGCGAAAGTGCTGGAGGACATTCTGGGCGTGCGCGGCACCACGCCGATCGATCCGCGTCCGCCGAAGTAAGGCTTTTTCCTCATGGTGAGGAGGCGCGCAGCGCCGTCTCGAACCATGAGGCCCGGTCTGTGGCCTCATCCTTCGAGACGCTTGCTGCGCAAGCTCCTCAGGATGAGGTGATGAATTTGTTGATGCGGCCCCAAGTCGCGAAGCCTACGCCCTATCCTCCGTCGCCTGCAGCGCCACCGTGAGTGCTGCCTTGGTCTGCTCGACGATTTCGTCCAGCAACTCCTCGCGGCTGATCTGCGCGGACTCGCCGGTGAGCAGGCCCTGCTCGGCGAGCATCACGATGCCGTGCAGTCCGGCCCAGATCTTCAGCGCCTGCCGCTCGCGCAAGAGCCCGACCGCCGGCGCCTCGAACGACTCGATCAGCAGTGCCAGCGTTTCCATCGCCGCGGTGTGCAGCTCGCTGCCCTTGGGCGCGCAGGCCATGGTGCGCGACGCGAACATCAGCCGGTAGATGCCGTGGCGCTCCAGCCCGAAGGCGAGCGCGGCCTGGGCAAAGCGCGACAGTTTCGAGCCCTTGCCCGACTGCTCGATCGCCTCGCGCATGATCACGTTGAACTGCCGGAACGCTTCCGCGGTCACCGCCTCCAGCAGCGCCTCGCGGTCGGCGAAATGCCGGTACGGCGCCGGCTGCGAGACGCCGAGCTGCTTGGCCAGCGCCTTGATGCTGATCGCCTCGGGACCACCGAGCTCGACCTCGCGTAACGCGGCCTGGATCAGGGCTTCGCGGAGGTCGCCATGGTGGTAGGTTTTGAACGGCTTACGAACGATTTGTCCCATTGCGGCAATGATCGCTGAATTTTCACTTGACGCGCAAGCGCGACGATAATGTAATATGCTATAACTTGGCGATCCGGTTAAGAGACCGGCCGCCCAAGCAAGCCAAGAACTTGCATAAACTGGAATGAGGAACCGGGCGCAACCCACAATGCGCCAGAGCCGAGGGAGAGCGCTTGCATGTCCAAGCTCAGAATCCGCGTCGACCAGGACAAGTGCCAGGGTCACGCCCGCTGCAAATCACTCGCCCCCGAACTGTTCGAGCTCGACGAATACGGCAACGCCCATGAGGTCGGCGACGGGACCGTCCCGGCCGGGCTCGAGGACAAGGCCTGGCTCGCGCAGACCAATTGCCCGGAAATCGCGATCGAAGTCACCGAGGAATAGCTCCGGCCAAGGGATGGCTGCGCGCCGCCCGTTGAGCCGACCAGCGTTTGATCGAACGAGAAGGAAACGAGCTGATGTCCGATTCCCCGTCCGCAAGCTATCTGCCCGAACATCCCCCGGTCTCCGACTGGGTACACGATTTCGACCATACCGATCCGGTCTGGACCGACGACCCGTTCCCGATCTGGGAGACGCTGCGCGCGGCATCGCCCGTCGTCCATACCGAGCGTTTCCTCGGCTGCTACATGCCGACCACCTATCAGGCGGTGAAGGAGATCGCCTACGACACCGAGCACTTCTCCTCGCGCCGCGTCATCGTGCGCGACATCCGCCCCGAGATCACCGCCCGCGCGCCGCCGATCACCTCCGATCCGCCGGAGCACAAGCCGGCCAAGCAGGTGCTGCTGCCGCCGTTCACGCCGGACGCGATGAAGCGGCTGGAGCCGCGGGTGCGCGCGATCTGCAACGAGCTGATCGACGACTTCATCGCCGATGGCCATTGCGACGCCGCCGCGCGCTACACCAAGCACATCCCGGTGCGCGCCATCGCCCACATGCTGGGGATTCCCGAGAAGGACGGCGATCTCTTCATCAAATGGATCCACCAGATCCTCGAACTCGGCATCAAGAACGAAGACGAGCTGATGAACGGCGTACGCGAGATGACCGGCTACTTCGTGGCCCATCTCGAGCAGCGCAAGCTTGAGCCGGGCGACGATCTGATCTCGCAGCTGCTGCGGGCCAAGGGTCCCGGCGGCCAGCCGCTCACCGACGAGCACGTGCTCGGCTCGCTGCGGCTGCTTCTGATCGCCGGCATCGACACCACCTGGAGCGCGATCGGCTCCTCGCTCTGGCATCTCGCCAAGACGCCGGCCGATCGCGAGCGCCTGACCGCGGAGCCGGCACTGATCCCGACCGCGATCGAGGAATTCCTGCGCGCCTATTCGCCGGTGACGATGGCGCGCGAGGTGATGAAGGAGACCACGATTTCCGGCTGCCCGGTGAAGGCGGGCAACATGGTGCTGTTGTCCTTCCCCGCCGCCAATCGCGATCCCGCCATGTTCCCCGATGCGGACAAGGTGGTGATCGACCGCGAGGAGAACCGCCACGCCGCCTTCGGCCTCGGCATTCACCGCTGCGTCGGTTCCAACCTCGCGCGCATGGAGATGCAGGTCGCGATCGAGGAATGGCTGAAGCGGATCCCGGATTTCCGGCTCGATCCGGCCGGCAAGGTCACCTGGTCGGAAGGCACGGTGCGCGGCCCGCGTCAACTGCCTGTTCTGTTCGGCAACAACGCCTGAGGAACCGGACAGCGG